>JAJAZM010000066.1 GCA_026785645.1 Sphingomonas bacterium
ATGTGGTACATGTCGCCTTGACCGATCCTGCCGCAGCGCGGCGGGTGAGCCATGCCATCGACCGGTGGCTTACTTTCATTGACCCCAATGCTGGGCTAGAGGGCGGCGGCGCTGCCCGTGGACACGTTTCGGCAGATTTCGACGAAGGACTAGAATGACCGACCAGAGCGACAAGCCCAAGCTTGGTACCCGGCCTCCGCTGGGGCTTAAGCGCACGGTCGAAACCGGCAAGGTGAAGCAGAGCTTCAGCCATGGCCGCTCGAACACCGTGGTGGTCGAGGTCAAGAAGCGCCGCATCCTCGCCAAGCCGGGCGAAGCGCCGGTCGCCGCGCCCGAGCCCAAGGTCGAGGCCGCCGCGCAGGCTCCCGCACCCGCGCCCAAGCCTGCGGCGCCCGCCCCGCGGCCGGCTGCTGCTCCCCAGCGCCGGGCGCCGGTCGACGACATCGCCACCCGCAAGGAATTGCAGGAGAAATTGCTGCGCGAAGCCGACGAAGCCCGCATGACCAGCCTGGGCGATGCGCGCCGCCGCGAGGATCGCGCCAAGGTCGCGCAGTCCGAGGACGAGAAGCGCCGCGCCGAAGACAATCGCAAGGTCGAGGACGATGCCGTCCGCGCCGCCGCCGAGGAAGTCAGTCGTCCGACCGAAGCGCCCGCCGACGACGCCGCCCCAGCCGCTCCCGCCAACGAGCGCGATGAGGAGCGCCGCTTCACCCGCCCCGCCGCCGCCCCGGCGCACGCCCCCAAGCGCCCCGAACCGGCCCGTCCCGGCCGTGGCCGCGAAGATCATCGCAAGTCGGGCAAGCTGACCGTCAGCCGCGCCACCGCCGGCGAAGACGACAGTCGCACCCGCAGCCTCGCCGCGCTGCGCCGTTCGCGCGAGAAGGAAAAGCGCGCCCATCAGCAGTCGGGCCCGGCCGCCAAGCAGTTTCGCGACGTCGTCGTCCCCGACACGATCACGGTGCAGGAGCTCGCCAACCGCATGGCCGAGCGCGGCAACGACCTGATCAAGTCGTTATTCAAGATGGGCATGCCGATCACGCTTAGCGAAACGATCGACCAGGACACCGCCGAATTGCTGGTCACCGAGTTCGGCCACAACATCAAACGCGTCAGCGAGAGCGATATCGACATCGATTCGTCGGACGACGTCGATGCCGCCGAGACGCTCAAGACCCGTCCCCCGGTGGTCACCATCATGGGTCATGTCGATCACGGCAAGACGTCCTTGCTCGACGCGATCCGCGGCGCCGCCGTGGTGTCGGGCGAGGCCGGCGGGATCACCCAGCATATCGGTGCCTATCAGGTCATGCTGAAGGACAAATCGAAGATCACCTTCCTCGACACGCCGGGCCACGAAGCCTTTACCGAAATGCGCCAGCGCGGCGCCAACGTCACCGACATCGTGATCCTCGTGGTCGCCGCCGACGACGGGTTGAAGCCGCAGACGATCGAGGCGATCAACCATACCAAGGCGGCCGGCGTGCCGATGATCGTGGCGATCAACAAGATCGACAAGCATGAGGCCAATGCCCAGAAGGTCCGCGAGGAGCTGCTGCAGCATGAGATCATCGTCGAGGCGATGGGCGGCGAGGTCCAGGACGTCGAAGTCTCAGCTAAGGAAAAGATCAACCTCGACGGGCTGCTCGAAGCAATCGCGCTCCAGGCCGAAATCCTTGAGCTGAAGGCCAATCCCGATCGCGCGGCCGAAGCCACCGTGATCGAGGCCAAGCTCGACAAGGGCCGCGGCCCGCTCGCCACCGTCCTCGTCCAGCGCGGCACGTTGCGAGTGGGCGACGTGATCGTGGTCGGCGCCGCCTCGGGCAAGGTCCGGGCAATGACCGACGATCATGGCAAGCAGGTCAAGGAAGCCGGCCCGTCGTACCCGGTTGAAGTGCTCGGCCTCGGCGCGGTCCCCTCGGCGGGCGATCCGTTCACCGTGGTCGAAAACGAAGGCCGCGCCCGCGAGGTCGCGCTCTATCGCCAAGGCCTGATCGACAAGAAGCGCACCACCTCCGCGCCGGTCAATCTGGAGAATCTGTTCGCCTCCAAGTCGAGCCAGACGATCGAATTCCCGATCGTCGTGCGCGGCGACGTCCAGGGCTCGGTCGAAGCGATCGTCAGCGCGGTCAACCGCATCTCGACCGACGAGATCAAGGTCCGCGTGCTGGCTTCGGGGGTTGGCGCGATCACCGAAGGCGATGTCACGCTCGCCGCCGCCAATGGCGCACCGATCATCGGCTTCAACGTCCGCCCCAACGCCAAGGCGCGTGAGGCGACCAACCGCACCAAGGTCGAGTTCCGCTATTACGACGTCATCTACCATCTCACCGATTGGGTGCGGCAGGCGATGGCCGGCGAGCTCGGGCCCGAGATCATCGAAACGATCGTCGGCCGCGCCGAGGTCAAGGACGTCTTCCCCGCGGGCAAGCGCGACAAGGCGGCCGGCCTGCTGGTCCTCGAGGGCGTCATCCGCAAGGGCCTCCACGCCCGTCTGACGCGCGACGATGTGATCATCTCCAAGACCACCATCTCCTCGCTGCGCCGCTTCAAGGACGACGTCGCGGAGGTTCGCGCAGGCATGGAATGCGGCGTGCTCTTGGCCGACACCAACGACATCAAGGCCGGCGACAATCTCGAAGTGTTCGAGACCGAAGAACGCGCCCGGACGCTGTAGCACTTTCCCTCTCCCGCATGCGGGAGAGGGAGGGAGCCGCCCCTTGGCGGCGGAAGGGTGAGGGCCTGTCATGCAAGAAATGCCGCCACCGTCCGTGTTCGATCGCTTCCCCATGCCGCCCGCGTCGAAGCTGCTCGGCTGGACGTTACGTAGCGTTGATCCTGCGGCGGGAACGATCGAAATTGGCTTCACAGCGGATGAGCGCTTCACCAATCCCGGTGGCACAGTGCAGGGCGGTTTTCTCGCCGCTATGCTCGACGATACGCAGGCCCCGGCGCTATTCGCGATGACCGATGGCAAGGTCTATGCCCCTACGATCGACTTCAACGTCGCGTTTATCAAGGCTGCGCGGCCCGGCGCATTCATTGGCAAGGGCCGAGTCATCAACCGCGGCAAGACGATCGTATTCACCGAAGCCGAATTGTTCGACGAGACGGGTGATCTTGTGGCCCGCGCCACCTTCAGTTCGCGCGCGATGCATAGCGAACCAACTAACCGGACGGTCTGATGCGCAAAATCGAAACCCCCGAAGGCCGCTCGGTCCGCTTGCTTCGCGTCGGCGAGCAGGTGCGCCATATCCTGAGCGACATCCTCGCCCGCGGCGACGTCCATGACGACACGCTGCAGAGCCATTTGGTCAGCGTCACCGAAGTGCGCATGTCGCCCGACCTGCGCCACGCCCTCGTGTTCGTGAAGCCCCTGCTCGGCCAAGACGAGGAGACGGTGCTCAAGGCGCTGCGCACCAACACCGCTTTCCTCCAGCGCGAGGTCGCCACCCGCGTCCGCCTCAAATATGCCGCCAAGCTCAAGTTCCGGGCCGACGAAAGCTTCGACGAAGGCGGCAAGATCGACACCTTGTTGCGCAAGCCGCATGTCGCGCAGGATATCGGGAAAGAAGACGCCGAGTGATCAGCGGACGCTCCCGGATGGTCGGGATCCTTAGCATCCTCGCCCCACTGTCGCTCGCCGCCGCCGCCCCGCTATCGGCCAAGCCGCTGACCGTGAGCATGGGCGAAACCTGGCTGTTCGCCGTTCGCAATGGATCACCGGTCGACGCGCGCAAGGTCGCCGTGACCGCCGCTCCCGCGCCCGGCCAGTTCAAGGTTTCGCTCCAGCCGCTGCTCGGCGCGACAATGACCATGACCAACAACAGCCGCTTCGATTACGCCTATCGCGCGACGCTCGTCCTGCCGACCGGCAAACCCGGCACGACCAAGGCCTGCGCGGTCCCCGCCAACGGCCGGGTCGCGATCGAGCAATGGACGAAGCCCGTCGCCGCCATCCGCCTCGACCGCTTCAAGCCCGCCCCGGCCGGTTCGCTCTGCCCCTGATGGCCAAGCTCTATTTCTACTACGCGGCGATGAATGCCGGCAAATCGACCACCCTGTTGCAGGCTGATTTCAATTATCGCGAGCGCGGGATGGAGACGATGCTGTGGACCGCGGCGTTCGACGATCGGTCGGGCGCTGGCACGATCAGTTCGCGCATCGCTTTATCGTCCCCCGCGCACAGTTTTTCCGACGAGGTCGACCTGTTCGCCGCGATCGGTCAGGAATTGAAACAGCGCCGCCTCGATTGCGTGCTGGTCGACGAGGCCCAATTCCTCACCCAGCGCCATGTCCTGCAGCTGTGCCGCGTGGCGGACGAGCTGTCGATTCCGGTGCTGTGCTACGGGCTGCGCACCGACTTCCAGGCCAAACTCTTCCCGGGGTCGGCCGCCCTGCTAGCGCTGGCCGACAATCTCGTCGAATTGAAGGCTGTGTGCGAATGCGGGCGCAAGGCGACGATGAATTTGCGAGTCGACCAGGATGGCTTTGCGGTGGCGCGTGGCGCCCAGACCGAGATTGGCGGCAATGACCGCTATGTCGCGCTCTGCCGTCGCCATTTCTTCGAGCGATTGCACGAGGTAGAGGCGCAACAGCTCAACCTTGGCCTAGCGCGCCCACAATGACGCTGCACGGCTGGATCATCCTCGACAAGCCGCTCGGGCTCGGCTCGACCTCGGCAGTGTCCGCGGTCAAGCGGGCCCTGCGCGACGCCGGCGAGCCCAAGACCAAGGTCGGCCACGGCGGGACGCTCGATCCGCTCGCCAGCGGCGTGCTGCCGATCGCGCTCGGCGAAGCGACCAAACTCGCCGGTCGAATGCTCGACGCGACGAAGAGCTACGATTTCACCATCACCTTCGGTACGCAAACCGATACGCTCGATCTTGAGGGACAGGTCATCGCCACCAGCGATCATCGCCCCACGCGGGCCGAGGTGAAGGCAATCCTGCCGCTGTTCGCCGGCCCGATCGAGCAAATACCCCCCGCTTACTCGGCGCTAAAGGTCGACGGGGAACGCGCTTACGACCTCGCTCGCAAAGGGATTGAAGTCGAGTTGAAGAGCCGGTCGGTGATCATCCACGATCTCGTCATTGTCGCGGTCGACGCGGATCATGTCACCCTCGCCTCTACCGTCTCCAAAGGCACCTACATCCGCAGCCTCGCCCGGGACATCGCGATCGCCCTTGGCACCGTCGGCCACGTTTCCATGCTCCGCCGCACGAGGGCCGGTCCGTTCGCCCTGAAATCGGCGATTTCGCTGGACAATCTGGCCGATGCAGCTAAGGCGCGCGCACTGACGAGGATGGTTCTCCCGCTTGCTGCGGGGCTGGACGACATCCCGGCCCTCCCCGTCACCCCCGATCAGGCCCATCTGCTCCGTCGTGGACAGATGCTGTTCGGGATCCCCGCTACACCGGGGCTTCACCTGGCGACGGAGGCGGAAACGCCGGTCGCCCTGGTCGAAGTTTCGGAGGACGGCTGCAAGGTCGTTCGCGGGTTCAACCTCTAGAACTTAAGGAGTATGACGATGTCGATTACCGCCGAGAAAAAGGCCGAAGTGATCAAGGACAATGCCCGCGCCGACAATGACACGGGATCGCCCGAGGTGCAGGTCGCGATCCTGACCACCCGGATCAACCAGCTGACCGACCATTTCAAGATGCACGCGAAGGACAACCATTCGCGTCGCGGTCTGCTGATGATGGTCAACAAGCGTCGCACGTTGCTCGATTATCTCAAGCGCGAAGATAGCGAACGCTACACCGCGCTGATCGCCAAGCTCGGCTTGCGCAAATAATCCATCAGGGGCGCTTCCGGGCGCCCTTGTCCTATCGGGCGCACCGCATTTCGGCGGTTCGCCCATGGGGCCTGAAATGCCCCGTCCCGCCGCGAGCCGGATTGCTCGCACTTAGATGAACTCGGTCGCATCCGGCGATCGGGCGAAGGAAATGAAATGTTCGATATCAAGACTGTGGAATTCGACCTCGGCGGCAAGACGCTGAAGCTCGAAACCGGCCGCGTTGCGCGCCAGGCCAATGGCGCGGTGATCGCGACCATGGGCGAGACCGTCGTATTGTGCGCCGTCACCGCCGCCAAGACCGTCAAGCCGGGGCAGGATTTCTTCCCGCTGACCGTCCACTATCAGGAAAAATATTCGGCCGCCGGACGCATTCCGGGCGGCTTCTTCAAGCGTGAGCGCGGCGCGACCGAAAAGGAAACGCTGACCAGCCGCCTGATCGATCGGCCGATTAGACCCCTCTTCCCTGAGGGTTTTTACAACGAAGTTTTGGTCATCGCTCAGGTGCTGTCCTACGACGGCGAGAATGAGCCCGACATCCTCGCGCTCGTCGCCGCGTCGGCCGCCCTCACCATCTCCGGCGTGCCCTTCATGGGCCCGATCGGCGGCGCGCGCGTCGGCTATGCCAATGGCGAGTATATCCTCAACCCCAACAGCACCCAGGTGAAGGAAGGCGATCTCGACCTGGTCGTCGCCGGCACCCTCGACGCCGTGATGATGGTCGAATCCGAAGCCAATGAGCTGTCGGAAGAGGTCATGCTCGGTGCGGTGATGTTCGCCCATGCCGCCTCGAAGAAGATCTGCGAAGGCATCATCAAGCTCGCCGAAAAGGCCGCCAAGGATCCGTGGGAGCTCGCCACCAGCGACGCCAAGACCGCGGCCAAGGCCAAGCTCAAGACCGTCGTCGGCAAGGACATCGAAGCCGCCTATCGCCTGTCGGACAAGTCCGAGCGTTCGGCCGCGCTGACCGTCGCCCGCGCCAAGGCCGCAACCGCCTTCGCCGATGCCGACGCGCAGGAGCAGATGTCGGCCAGCAAGGCGGTCAAGAGCCTCGAGGCGGACATCGTCCGTACCGCGATCTTGAAGGAAGGCCGCCGCATCGACGGCCGCGACACCAAGACCGTCCGCCCGATCGAGGCGATGGTCGGCTTCCTCCCCCGCGCCCACGGTTCGGCTTTGTTCACCCGCGGCGAGACCCAGGCGATCTGCACCACCACGCTCGGCACCAAGGAATCGGAGCAGATGATCGACGGCCTCGACGGCCTGACCTACAGCCGCTTCATGCTGCACTATAACTTCCCGCCTTATTCGGTCGGTGAAGTGGGCCGCTTCGGCGCCCCGTCGCGGCGCGAGACCGGCCACGGCAAGCTCGCCTGGCGCGCGCTTCGCCCGATGCTGCCGTCGAACGAGGATTTCCCCTACACCATCCGCGTCCTGTCCGACATCACCGAGAGCAATGGCTCGTCGTCGATGGCCACCGTCTGCGGCGGTTCGCTGTCGATGATGGACGCCGGCGTTCCCTTGATCCGTCCGGTCGCCGGCATCGCCATGGGCCTGATCCTTGAAGGCAAGGATTTCGCGGTGATCAGCGACATCCTTGGTGACGAAGATCATCTCGGCGACATGGACTTCAAGGTCGCCGGCACGTCCGAGGGCATCACCACGATGCAGATGGACATCAAGGTCGCCGGCATCACCGAGGAGATCATGAAGGTCGCCCTCGCCCAGGCCAAGGAAGGCCGCGACCACATCCTGGCGGAAATGGCCAAGGCGCTCGATCACACCCGCGAGGAATTGTCGGCCCACGCGCCGCGGATCGAGACCATGTCGATCCCCAAGGACAAGATCCGTGAAGTGATCGGCACCGGCGGCAAGGTGATCCGCGAGATCGTCGCCACCACCGGCGCCAAGGTCGACATCGACGACGAGGG
>JAJAZM010000067.1 GCA_026785645.1 Sphingomonas bacterium
CTCCGGGGCCGCTTTTGTTTGGCCTAAGCCTGGTCGCTCAGCCGCGCTCGGATTCGGGCGCTGGCGGCGGCGGCGGCGGCGGCGGCGGCGGGGGTGGCGGCGGGCAGACGTCCGACGCCAGGATCACCGAGCCAAGTCCGAGGCGATAGCCGAGCGCACCGTCGATACCGGTCGAGCGAAGCCGGCTGCTGTTGCCATCAAACACGCCATCGCTGACGTCGACCTTGTAGCGGTCATATTTGAACAGCGCTTCGAATTAGAAACGTCATTCGCCAGCCCGTTGCCCGCCGCCGTCACCTCGGCTAGCGCTTCTCACCATGACCGCACTCGATATTTTCGTTTTCTTGCTACTCGGCGGAAGCGCCATGGTCGGTTTCGTGCGTGGATTTGCGCATGAGCTACTGGCGCTGCTGGCGTGGGTCGCGGCGATTCTCGCGCTCAAATTTCTCCATGCGCCGCTGGCGAGCCAACTGGTCGGTCAGGTGGGCAGCGAGACCGGGGCGGCGGCGGTGGCCTTCGCTTTATTGTTCCTGCCGACCTACATTGCGGTCAAATTGTTTGCCCGCGCGGTCGGCGGCCGGGCGCGGCGATCGGTCCTCGGTCCGCTCGACCGATTGCTCGGCGGGGGCTTCGGGATGGTCAAGGGGCTGATCGGGGCGACCCTGTTCTTCCTCCTCGCGCATCTCGCCACGGACATGGTCTATGGCCCGACCGCCAAGCGGCCCGATTGGATGATCAGCTCGCGTACCTATCCGTTACTCAACGCCACCTCGAAGGCGGTGGTCGACTGGGTCGAAACGCGCCATCGCCCCAAGGGGGCCGGCGCGCCGCAGTGAGCGATTACCAGATCCGGCTGTACGACACGCTGGCGCGCACCAAACGCGTGTTCGTTCCGGCCGATCCCACGGCGATCACCATGTATGTGTGCGGGCCGACGGTCTATGGTCGGGCACATATCGGCAATGCCCGGCCAGCGGTGGTGTTTGACACGCTTCGGCGATTGATCGAGCATCAGTATGGCGCGGGCAGCCTGACCTATGCCCGCAACGTGACCGACATCGACGACAAGATCATCGCCGCAGCCGAAGCGGAAGGGGTTGAGCCGTCGGTGATCACCGAACGCTACGAGCAATATTACCTTGACGACATGGGAGCGCTGGGGGTCGCGCCGCCGGATATCGCGCCGCATGCGACGGCCGATATTTCACCGATGGTGGCGATGATCGCAACGCTGGTCGACCTTGGCCATGCTTATGTCGCCGAGGGGCATGTACTGTTCGCGGTGGCGTCCGACCCGGAATACGGCGTGCTCAGCGGGCGCGATCGCGATGCGATGATCGCCGGGGCGCGGGTCGAGGTGGCGCCTTACAAGCGCGATCCGGCCGATTTCGTGCTGTGGAAGCCGAGCGACGATGGCGTGATCGGGTGGAACAGCCCGTGGGGGCGGGGGCGGCCGGGGTGGCATATTGAATGCTCGGCGATGATCGCGGCGCATCTGGGCGAAACGATCGACATTCACGGCGGCGGGCTCGACCTGATTTTCCCGCATCACGAGAATGAGATCGCGCAGAGCCGCTGCGCGCATGCTGGCAAGCCGCTGGCGCGATATTGGGTGCATAACGGCTTTGTCGACATGGGCGCGGAGAAGATGTCGAAGAGCCTCGGCAATGTGGTGACGGTGGATCGGCTGCTGGCGGAGGGATATCGCGGCGAGACGCTGCGGTTTGCGTTGCTGTCGGGCCATTACCGGTCGCCGCTGCCATGGACCAGCGCGCTGGTGGCGCAATCAAAGGCCACGCTCGACGGGCTGTATCGCAAGGCGGGCGATGCCCAAACCGGGGCGATCGACGCCGGAGTCATTGGAGCGATGGCGGAGGATCTAAATACGCCGCTGGCGATTTCGCGGCTTGGCGCGATCGAGGATCCGGCCGTTTTAAAGGCGTCGGCGCAACTGTTTGGCCTACTGACGATGTCCGCGCAGGCGTGGTTCCAAGGGGCAGGAGAATCGAACGATATCGACACGCGGATTGCTTCTCGAACTGCCGCCAAGGCCAACCGCGACTTCGCAGAATCCGACCGGATTCGTGACGAGCTCAAGGCTAATGGGATCTTGCTCGAGGACGGGCCAGGCGGGACGACATGGCGGCGGGCGTGAGCCAGCCGCTTTACACGCGCAACATCCTGCGCCTCGCGGCGTCGATCCCAGGGCAGCGGAGCTTTGCCGAGATGGGGGACGCAAGAGTCTTTCGGTCGGCGACGTGCGGCAGCCGGGTGGCGATGCGGGTGGCGCTTGATGGTGAGGGGCGGGTGACGAGCCTTGAGCAGGCGGTCGAGGCCTGTGCCTTCGGGCAGGCGGCGGCGGCGCTGGTCGGTGCTGGCGCAGTCGGGCTTACGGTGGAGGAGGCCGCCGTCGCGCTGGCCGGGGTCGAGCGCTGGCTTCATGAGGATAACACCGAACCCTGGCCCGGACTCGACCAGCTCGACCAGGCGCGGGCGCGGCGGGGTCGGCACGGTGCGATCCTGTTGCCTTTCCGCGCGTTGTTTGCAGCAATCGGGACTGCGCGATGACCGAAGTCCAGCAGACCGCCGAAACCGCCAGCTACGTGCTCGAAAGCGGCGCGGTGATGCTCGGAGCGGCGATTATATTCGTGCTGCTTTTCCGCAAGCTGAAGCTCGGTGCGACGCTCGGTTACATCGTCGGCGGGGTGGTGATCGGGCCCTATGTATTGGGGCTGTTCCTCGACCCCGATTCGCTGTCGACCCTGACTGAACTCGGGATCGCGTTGCTACTGTTCATCGTCGGGCTGGAGCTCAATCCGGGTCGGTTGTGGCGACTGCGCAAGGACATCTTCGGGCTCGGACTGGCGCAGGTGGTGATCTGCGGCTTGCTGCTCAGCCTGTTCATCCATCTGGCGCTGGAGTTCAGCCTCTTCGCCTCGCTTGCGATCGGCTTGCCGCTGGCCCTGTCATCGACCGCGCAGGTGCTGCCGATGCTTCGCGGCGACGGGGACCTCAACACGCCGCAGGGCGAACGGGCGTTCTCGATATTGCTGTTCCAGGATTTGTCGATCGTCCCGATGATCACGATTGTCGTTGCAATGTCTCGGGTGGCGCCCGACCCGAGCGCGCCTACCGGGGCGATGCTGGCGCTTTACACGGTTGGAGCAGTGGTTGCCCTGGTCGTTGCGGGACGATTGCTGCTCAACCCGATGTTCCGGTTAATCGGTCGGCTGGGCGAGCGCGAATTGTTCATCGTCGCGGGGCTGTTCACGGTCGTAGCATCGTCCGCGCTGATGCACGCACTCGGGCTGTCGGTCGCGTTGGGAGCGTTCGTCGCCGGCGTGATGCTCGCCGAATCGCCCTATCGCCACGAGCTCGAAAGTGACGTTGAGCCGTTCCGTTCGATCCTGCTCGGGCTATTCTTCCTGTCGGTCGGGATGATGCTCGACCTGCGCGTGATCGCCGCGCAGCCGCTGACTGTGATCGGAATTGCCGCCGGGGTGATCGTGATTAAGGCGCTGGTCATCGCGGGCCTGGCGCGCCTGTTCGGCAATAGCGGGCCGCGCAGTATCCGGCTGGGGCTGCTGCTGAGCCAGGCGGGCGAATTCGGTTTCGTGCTGTTTGCGTTGGCCACGGCCGGGCAATTGATCACGAGCGAGGCGGCGTCGTTATTTGGCGCGGTGGTGACCCTGTCGATGGCCTGCACCCCGTTCCTGATGCGGCTGGTCGATCGGCTGGAAGCGAGCGAGGAGCGCGGCGGGGAAGGGCTCGATGGCCCTGACCAGTCGCCCGAGACGAGCGCAATTGTGGTCGGCTACGGCCGCTTCGGGCAGACCGTGGCGCAAATGCTGATGGCCAAGAAGGTCGGGGTCACCCTGATCGACAAGATGCCCACCCTGATCGAAACCGCCGACGAATTCGGAATCAAAGTCTATTATGGTGACGGAATGCGGGTCGACCTGCTGCGGACCGCAGGGGCGGACACCGCCAAGGCAATCCTGTTTTGCAACGACAATGTTGGTGGCGAGCTCAATCGCGACGCGGTTGCCCGAGTGCTTGAGGCATTTCCCCAAGCGAGGGTGATGGTGCGGGTATTCGACCGACGGCATTTGATGGAGTTCGCCAGTCTCGATCTCGATTTTGCCCAGCGCGAATTGTTTGAAAGCGCAGTGGTCATGGGCAGGAGGGCACTGAGCGCGGTGGGCATTGAGCAGGGCGAGATCGACCGCGTCGACAAGGAATATCGGCTTCGCGATTGCGACCGGCTCGAGCGGCAAAGTGCGAGTGGGGATCTACATGCCGGGGAGAATCGGTCATTCAGCCCCGATCGCTTCCTTCCCGACCCTGGCTAAGGCGGGACCAGGGGTTTCGAGCACGAGGCGTGGCAATTCGCAGTCGATGAACGCTCTGCCGATGCCCATCGCAACCGAGAATGGCGTGGCGTCGTGCAGCCGCAGATCGAAGGCTCGTTATTGTCGCAGATGCTGGTCCAGCGCGACGATGATCGCCTCCACCACCTCGCTATGCCCACCACTTCCACTGCGGATATGGATATGCGCTTCGGCATAGGACGGGCGGCGTTCGTCGGCGAGCCGCTTCAACGTGCCCCTGGGATCGGCGTTGCGAAGCAGCGGGCGGGTGTCGCGCCGGGCGGTGCGTTCGCTGAGCACATCGATTGAGGCGTCGAGCCAAATGGTAATGGCGCGGGCATTGAGCAATTCGCGCGTGCGCGGATCGACGAACGCGCCGCCGCCGGTGGCAATTACCCCGACGCGACCCTCGACCAGTCGGGCGACAAGTCGCCGCTCGCCATCGCGAAAATCCTTCTCACCATATTTTTCGAACACTTCGGCGGCGGTAAAACCGGCGGCATCCTCAATCGCCGAATCGCTGTCGACGAACGGCAAGTCGAGACGTCGGGCAAGGCGCCGACCGACGGTCGACTTGCCGACGCCCATCAGCCCGACGAGGACGATTGGTTTTTCAAGGCGTTCAGTCAGCTGTTGCACGGTATGGGGGCTATACATAGTGATGCATGGTCGGGCAAAAGGCGTTGATCACGTCCTTTTCTAGCATTGGAAGCCAATGTCGCGCGGCGCCTTGTTTCTCATCATCCTGCTGTTGCTGCTAGTTGGCGGCCTCTTTTTCCTGTCATCGAGCGCCCATGAAGTGCCGCTTACCAAGATCGAGGCCGACGTCAGCCGTGCACCGACCGCGCAATAAGCTGCTGATGGCGGGCGCGGCGATGGCGATTGCCATCCCGGCGCTTGCCCAGGATCGGCCCGAATCGATCCTGCCGCCGGGATTCGGCGAGCCTGCGGTATCGCCGACACCGTCGCCAACGCCGTCGCCGTCGCCCACTGTTTCCGCCGGACCATCCGAAAGCGGCACCGTGGTCGAGACCGGCCCGGCTGGACTGACCCCGCAAGAAGCGGCCGATGCAATGGTGGTCGAGATCGCGCCGCCGATCGAGATGCCCGATGGCGCTCGTCGCGATCCAGCGATGGTCGGACCGCTCCCGGCGGAGCAGACTGGCTTCGGGACCAATCCGTGGGGCGCGTCGAGCGGCAAATTCCTGTCGGTGCTGATGCGGCGAACCGACACGCCGCTGGCGTCGCGCTGGGGGCATATCCTGCTTCGCAACGCGTTGCTTACCAACGCCGCGGCGCCGTCCGACGTCAATCCGGCGGACTGGGTTGCGGAACGCGCTTGGCTGCTAATCCGGATGGGCGAGGCCGATGGCGCTCGAATGCTGGTGTCGGGGCTCGACGTCGACGATTACACGCCCAAGGCGTTCCAGGTCTCGGTGCAAAGCGCGCTGGCCAACGCCGACCCGTCGGCGTTGTGTCCGCTCGAAGAAGGACTGCGCAAGGTCGAGCGCGGAATTGCCCCGCTAGCGCGGGCAATGTGCGCTTCACTATCGGGCGACAGTGCCGTCGCTGCGTCTGATATCGAAGCAGCGCGACGGCGCGGACGCTTCGACCCGATCGACCTAGTGCTGGCCGACAAGGTGGTCGGTGCCGGGGCGGATACGGCGCGATCGGTGACGGTTGAATGGGAATCGGTCAAGCGGCTCAACGCTTGGCGCTTCGGGCTGGCAACGGCGACCGGAATGGTGCCGCCGATTGCGTTGATGAATGCGGCGAGCCCGCAAGTCCGCGCGTGGCAGGCGCGGGCACCTGTGCTGAGCGCCGAACAGCGGCTGGCGTCGGCGCGAATCGCGACCGGGCTCGGGGTGTTCTCGTCGCAAGCATTGATTGATCTCTATGCCGAAATTTACGACCTGACAGACCCGAGCGATCTTGGGCAAAGCGATGCGTGGCAGGTGCGCCTGGCGGTGGCCGGAAAGAAACTCGAGGACAAAATTGGCGCGATCCGCAAATTGCTTGGCCTCGCCAAGGGCTCGATCGAGCGCGAAGCGACGCGTGCCCTGCTGGCGCGAGCAGCGGTGCGAATCGTCCCGGACGAAGAATTGCAGGAAATTGCGCCAGAGTTGATTTCGGCACTGCTTGCCGGCGGATTCGACCGCGAGGCAGCGCGCTGGGCGCGGGTGGTCGACGACATGGACGACCAATTCTCGGATCGTTGCTGGGCAATGCTTGCGCTCGGGGCACCGACCACGCAGGAGCTCGACCTTGGCGGCGGGCGGCTCGGCTCGTTCATCAGCCGGGACGAGAGCAAGGGCAAGCAGCGCAGTGCATTGCTCGTTGCAGGCCTCGCCGGGCTTGGCCGGATCAGCACCAGTGCCGCCGGGCAACTGAGCCAGCGCCACGGGCTAGGGCTTGGCGGCAAGTCGGAATGGACGCGCATCATCGACGGCGCGTCGATGCGGCGGCAGGCGGGGACGGTGGCGTTGCTTGCGGCGGTCGGGATGCAGGCGCCGGGATTCGAATCGGTGCCCGGCTATCATCTGTTTCATCTGACCACCGCGCTCAGCCGCAACGGGCAGGTGTTCGCCGCCCGAATGATCGCTGCCGAGGCGCTGTCACGGACGTGACCGGCGACGATATGGCGCTGGTCGACCGCTTCCTCGACATGCTCGCGTCGGAGGCGGGGGCGTCGCGCCATACCTTGTCAGCATATCGTAGCGACTTGTTGGCGGCGGCCAAGGTCGTCCCGAGCCTTGGCCAAGCAACCATGGATCAGCTCGCACGGCTCGCCCCAGAATGGTCTGACCTTGCGCCGGCCACGCTCGGCCGGAGATCGGCGGCGCTTCGACGATTCTATGGTTTCCTGCAGGAAGAGGGCTTCCGCGACGACAATCCCGCCGCAGCGCTTCCCCGGCCCCACCAAGTCCGACCATTGCCGCGAATCCTCGATCGAGACGATGTCGATGCGATGTTTCGAAGCGCCGAGGAAAAGGCCTCGAGCGACGAGCCAAAAGCGCTACGCGACCTCGCCTTGCTCGAACTGCTCTACGGGTCGGGTCTTCGAGCGAGCGAATTGGTGTCGCTGCCACGGCGCGCGTTCCGCTCGAGCCAGCCCTATCTGATCCTGCGCGGCAAGGGCGACAAGGAACGGCTGGTGCCGGTCTCGTCGCGAGCGACGCAAGTGGTCGAGCGCTGGTCGGCACAGCTTGCCGACGGGCCATGGCTGTTCCCGAGCCGCACCGGGCATATCAGCCGGGTACGATTGTTTCAGATCATGCGCGCGCTGGCGGGGCAGGCAGGGATCGCACCCGAGCGGGTCAGCCCGCACGTCTTGAGGCACGCCTTCGCGACGCACCTCTTGGCGGGAGGAGCGGATCTGCGCGCACTGCAGACGCTGCTGGGCCATGCCGATATCGCGACTACCCAGATTTACACCCATGTCGACAGCGAGCGACTGGTCCAGCTGGTCAACGACCGCCATCCGTTAGCGCGAAAGCATTGAGCCCAGCGCTGCGTTGACCATTCGCCGTCCCCGCCCTAACCCCCGCGCCGACCATGATGACCTATCTCGATTTTGAAAAACCGATTGCCGACCTCGAACGGCGCGTGACCGAACTGCGTGAAACCGCGAGCGCGGGGTCGATCGACATCGACAGCGAAGTTGCGCGGCTTGAGGGCAAGTCGGCCAAATTGCTCAAGGATACCTATGCGCGCCTGTCGCCGTGGCAGAAGTCGCAAGTCGCGCGGCACCCCGACCGACCGCATTTCAAGGATTTCGTAGACAGGATGGCGGACGATTTTGTGCCGCTGGCCGGAGATCGGGCATTTGCCGACGATCCGGCGATCATCGGCGGGTTGGCGCGGATCGGCGGCCAGCGCGTGATGCTGATCGGGCATGAGAAAGGCGACGATACCGCGTCAAGGCTAAAGCATAATTTCGGAATGGCTAAGCCCGAAGGCTATCGCAAGGCGATCCGCCTGATGGCGCTGGCCGATCGCTTCGGGCTTCCGGTGGTGACGCTGGTCGATACGCCCGGCGCCTTCCCGGGGGTTCAGGCGGAGGAACGCGGCCAGGCCGAGGCGATCGCCCGGTCGACCGAGCAATGTCTGGCGCTCAAGGTGCCGCTGATCGCGGTAGTGGTCGGCGAAGGCGGATCGGGCGGGGCGGTGGCGTTGGCTGCGGCCAATCGCGTGCTGATGTTAGAACATGCGGTCTATTCGGTGATTTCTCCGGAGGGCTGCGCGTCTATCCTGTGGCGGACATCGGACAAGGCCGCCGACGCGGCCGAAGCGATGAAAATCACGGCGACCGATTTGCAGGCGCTAGGTGTGGTCGACCGGATCGTCCCTGAACCGACCGGCGGTGCTCATCGCGAGCCGGCAGTGGCGATCGACTTGCTCAAGCAGGTTGTGGTCGAGGAGATTGTCGGCCTACAGGCGCTCGGTGCTGAGGAATTGCTGGCCCAGCGACGCGCCAAATTCCTCGCCATCGGCTAGGCCATCGCGCGGGAACCATTTCGGTTTTGCGGCCGTTCATGGGCGAGAGATTTCCCCAAGCGTACGGAGTGCATATGCGCCGCCCAATTTTCCTGCTCGCCGCCAGTGCGACTGTCTTGTTGCCAATCGCCGCGCAGGCGCAAATGCGCAGCTTGAACCAGCGCGAAGTGGTCGAGGCCCAGCGCCAGCACCCGGAATTGGTCAAGGAGTTTGGTGGCGCTGAAACCGGCGCCCGTGCAGCATATGTCGAAGGCGTCGGACGGCGCGTGGCGGCTTTCTCAGGGGTTGCCAACCCAGGCCAGACGTTCCGCTTCACGACGCTCAACAGCGCGGTCGAGAATGCCTTCGCGGTGCCGGGCGGCTATATTTACATCACTCGCCAGCTGATGACGCTGATGGACGATGAGGCCGAACTGGCCTTTGTGCTTGGGCATGAGACCGGTCACATAGCCGCCAATCACGCGCAGGCGCGGCGCTCGGCTGCGGCCCGCAATTCGATCCTTGGTGTACTGGGGGCGATCGTCGGCAATGTGCTCGGCAGCAGCACGTTCGGCAACTTTCTGTCGCAAGGCGCCCAACTGCGAACTTTGAGCTTTTCGCGTGATCAGGAATATCAGGCCGATACGCTTGGCACACGCTACATCGTGGCGGCAGGGTATGACCCGCTTGGTGGAGCCGAGATATTGGCGTCGCTAGGCCGCGCCGATGCGCTCCAGCTGAGGATCCAAGGCAAGGGCAATCGATCAGCCCCCGAATGGGCCAGCACCCATCCCAACAGCCAGAATCGAGTCCAGCGCGAGCAGCAATTGGCAGTACAGAGTGGCCGGGCCGGAAAAGGTTTTCGCAATCGCGACGTCTTCCTCGCCCAGATCGAGGGACTGACGGTTGATGACGACCCCGCGCAGGGCGTCATCGAAGGCCGCAGCTTCACCCATCCTGATCTTCGGCTGCAGTTCATCGTGCCGACCGGTTATTTGATGCAAAACAGCACTAGTGCGGTGAGCATCGAAGGGCCGGCGGGCAAAGCGCAATTCAGCGGCGGCGGTTATGCTGGAAGCCTGGAAAATTATATCGGGCAGGTGGTCAACCAGCTGACCGACGGACGGCAGCAAGTGGCGATGGCGCAACCGCGCGAGACGACAATCAACGGCATGCCGGCGATGTACAGCACGGGCCGCGCGAACACCTCGTCAGGCGGAATCGACGTTAGCGTGATGGCCTATCGCTGGGACCGGGACACGGTCTATCATTTCGTGATGCTGACCCAAGCTGGCAGCGGGATCGGTAAGTTTTCGACGATGGTTGATTCATTCCGTCGATTAACTCCACAGGAAGCGGCTGCGATCCGGCCGCGGGCAATCGATGTGGTCACAGTGCAGCGCGGCGACACAATACAGTCGCTGGCACAGCGCATGGCTTATGGCGATTTCAAACTCGACCGTTTCCGCTCGCTTAATGGCCTGGCCGCCAATGCGTCGCTTGCCCCCGGTCAGAAGGTGAAACTCGTCGTCTATGGCAGCCGGCGGCGCTGATGCGCCACTTCGTGTCTACATACTATTCTCGACGATATTGGCGACTTTGCCCCACATGCCGTTGGCCCCACCGCCAAGTGTACTAAGGCCGCCAATCATGGCGACCACAATCAGGGCAGCAATCAACCCATACTCGACCGCGGTTGCACCACGATCATTGGCACGCAAGGTGCGCATAATGCTACGGATAGCTGTCACGCCACCCTCCTCTGGTCTTGGTCCACACTGCATTGAGTAAGGGAGAGTGGTTAAGAGTCCATTCTAGCACAGGGTTAAAATCCGGGTTGCCGAGTTAAAAAGTCGGGCGCCCAGGCCGCAAAGTGAAGCAGTTCGAACCGTTCGGTGGTTGGCGAGCCGCCAGCGCCAAATTCAGTTTGGGCAATGCTCAGGCCGCGTCGCGTGATCGGCCGCCGCGATCGCTCGGCAAGGATGTTGGTGCAGCCCATCGCCCGCAAATCGCCAACGAGTCGATCGAGATCGGGATAAGCGACATTAACGCGGTCGACATCGACCACCGGCTGAGTGAAGCCGACCGAGGTCAGCAAGGCGGCCAACGATGGTCCGTCGATGCTCGGGTGAAGGTGTGGCGTTGCACCGCCCTCCACCCGATCGGCGGCAAGCATCGCGGCGCGCAGGCGCGGCAGGCTGTTGCCTCCGACGATTGCCCCAATTAGCAGCCCACCGGGACGAAGCAGATGACGCAGCGCGAAGGCCTCAGCCTGGACGTCGTTTGTGGCTTCGAGCGTGCCGATCGAGAGGCACAGATCGAACGAGTGCGGTGCGGCCGACCCGGCATCGCCGGTGGCGACGTTGGGCACGATCGCCGACAGCATCTCGGGCCAGCGACGATCGCGGCAGCCAGCGATCAGTGCGGAGGAAAAACTGTGACGCACGTCCGCCAGCCGATCAAGGCAATCATCGAACGCGCGGGCGTGGAGGAACAGGTCGCCGCCCAGACGCGACGCGCGGATCTGCCGCAAATGGCGGGCATGGTCATCGAACAACAGACGGGTCACAACATGCTTGTGCGCAACCTCGCCAGCCGCAACAAGGGGGCATGAATGCGCTGGAGCAAGGAATGCAGTGGCTGGGCCGCGCCGCTCTCGACTTCGCGCTTCCGGCACGGTGCGCGGGATGCGGCACGATCACTGACCTGCCGCATCAATTTTGCGCCGATTGCTGGCAGCAAGTCGAATGGCTTGGGCAGGGGGGGTGCGAGCAATGCGGATTGCCGCTCGAGGCAACCGATGTCGACTGTTGCGCGGGCTGTTTCGCCCGGCCGCCGATCATCGCCCGGAGTCGCGCCGCAATTGCTTATGGCGATATCGCTCGTTCCTTGGCGTTGCGGCTGAAATATTCGCGCAAGGTGGCGCTTGCGGCGACAATGGCGCGCTATATGCGGCCGCTGGTCAATGCGACGCCGGACACCATCTTGGTCCCGGTGCCGCTTCATTGGAGCCGGCTGTGGTGGCGTGGGTTCAACCAATCGGGCCTGCTCGCCGCCAACCTCGCTCGATTGTGCTCAATGGAGCATCGGCCTGCGCTACTTCGGCGGGTGCGGCGGACCAAGGCACTCAAGAATATGAGCCCGAGGCAGCGCGCGATCGAAGTGAGCTCAGCGTTTGCGATCGATGATCTGGAAGACATCAAAGGACGCAATTTCCTTCTGGTCGATGACGTGCTGACCACGGGCAGCACATCGGATGCTTGTGCCAAAACCTTGCTCCGCGCAGGCGCCGAGCGGGTCGAGCTGATTTGTTTCGCACGCGTGGTGCGGCCATCCGTGCTCGAGCGTTAAGCGTAGAGGTATAGAGGGAGCCAATCGGTTGGCGAAGGTTGAAATCTACACCAAGGACTGGTGCCCCTATTGCGTCCGCGCCAAACGGTTGCTGGCCGAGGGCGGGGCGCACATCGTCGAATATCCGGTCGATATGGGGGGCGACAAGAAAGGCGAGATGATCCAGCGTGCTGGTGGGCGCACCACGGTCCCGCAAATCTTCATTGACGACCGATATATCGGCGGGTGCGACGATCTGTTCGAGCTTCAGCGGTCAGGCAAGTTGGCCGGATTGCTCGCTGCCTGACCATGCCGAGGATCGCCATCTTCCAGTCGCGCAGCGGGATTGATCCGGGGGCCAATGCGGCGGCACTAGTCGACTCGATCGAACAGGCGGCCGAGGGCGGGGCGGCAATGCTGTTCACCCCAGAAATGTCGGGACTGCTGGATGGCAATCGCGAGCGGGCGGCGAATGTCGTTCGACGCGAGGAGGATGATGTGGTGCTGGCCGCGTTGAGCGGCGCAGCCCGGGCGAAGGCGATGTGGGTGCACCTCGGCTCGCTGGCGGTGCGCGGCAAACGCGGCAAGATTGCCAATCGCGCTTTCGTGATCGATCCAACGGGCGAAATCGTCGGCCGGTACGACAAGATGCACTTGTTCGATGTCGATCTGCCCACAGGCGAGCGCTGGCGCGAATCTGCAGTCTATCGGGCTGGCGATGGGCCAGTCGTAGTGCGCGATACGCCAGTCGGATCGCTTGGGCTGACGATCTGTTACGACCTTCGCTTCCCGGCGATGTTCGAGCGGTTGAGCGAGGCTGGCGCACACACAATTGCGGTGCCGGCAGCCTTCACCGTGCCCACGGGCGAAGCGCATTGGCATGTGCTGCTTCGGGCGCGAGCGATCGAGGCGGGGCTGTTCGTGGTCGCCGCAGCGCAATCGGGTCACCATGAGGACGGGAGATCGACCTTCGGCCATAGCCTGGTGGTCGATCCATGGGGCGACGTGCTGGTTGATGGTGGGGAAGGCGAAAAAACATTGTTCGCCGAGATTGACCTCGAACGGATTGCCGAGGTGCGGTCGCGGATCCCGGTGCTCAGTCATCGCCGGGTCATCGGGCCGGTACGCGATTGATTCAGACCGAGGCCGTCCCTATCGGAAGCGCGAGGCTTCGTAGCTCAGCAGGATAGAGCAGCGGTTTCCTAAACCGAAGGTCGCAGGTTCGAGTCCTGCCGAGGCCACCACCAACCTAGCAATTGAGAGAGACGGCTTTTTGCAAAAGGACAAGCAGGACGCCCAGGTCGCGATCATCGGCGCCGGATTTTCGGGGACGATCGCCGCGGTTCAGCTGGCGCGGCGCGGGATCGACGTGGTGCTGGTGGGGCGCGGCGACCAAGCCGGCAAGGGCGTTGCCTATTCGACCGAGGATCCGGCGCATCTGCTTAACATTCCAGCAGCCAAGATGAGCGCCTGGCCTGATCGACCGGACGATTTCGTCGATGCTATTGCCGACGAAGGGTTTGGCCCCGAAGATTATGTGCCGCGGATGCTGTTCGGGCGCTATTTGCGGCGGATTCTCGACGAGTCAGCGGTTACCTTGGTCGAGCGAGGAGTTGTCGCGGTCGCGCGGTCGGACGATGCATGGACCGTGCAGCTTGCTGATGGGCGCACGATCAAGGCGGCGGCGCTGGTGCTTGCACTTGGAAACCAGCCACCCGATGCACTTCCGTTCGCGCTTCAGTTGCCCGAACGACTGTTCGCCAGCGACCCGTGGGGAGCGGCGGGGCGGGCAGCGATCGCTGCGGCCGTGGCAAGCGGCGGCGATATGCTGGTGATCGGCAGCGGATTGTCGATGGTCGATGTTGCGCTGTCGCTCGATGCGGCGGGGCACAAGGGCAAACTGATCGCGTTGTCGCGGCGCGGGCAGATGCCGCGCGTCAGCTTCCCGCTACGCAGCGAAGTGCCGTCGTCCGACCCGGCACCGAGCGGATCGTTAGCCGACCTATGGCGCTGGGTGCGGACGCGCTCGACCGAGATCGATTGGCGCGACGCGGTGGATTCGGTGCGGCCGCGAACGCACGAACTGTGGCGATCGCTGAGCGAAGTCGACCAGCGACGCTTCATTCGCCATGCGCGGCCGTGGTGGGATATCCATCGCCACCGGGTTGCACCGCAGGTCGGGGCGACGGTCAAGCGAATGATCAAGAGTGGCCGGATGGAAGTGATCGGCGGGCGGATCAAATCGCTGCGCGAAATGTACGGCGGGATCGAGGCGGTGGTTCGGCGGCGCAGAGCGACTGAGGCCGATGCACCGCAGCAGTTTTCAGTGGGGATCAATTGCACCGGGCCGCTTCATGCCATCAAACATACAAACGACGGGGTCCTTCGATCGTTGCTCGACGCCGGACTGGTTGAGCCTGACCATCTTGGCATCGGATTGAAGGTCGATGACCAGGCGCGGGTGATCGGCGCGGCGCGATTGTGGGCCATGGGATCGCTCGGCAAGGGTCGCTATTGGGAGATTATCGCGGTGCCCGATATACGGGTGCAGGCGGAAATGGTGGCCGATTCCATCGCCAGGGAGTTGAATGACGATGCCCAGTCCTGATGACGGCGACTTGGGCGCCCCCGACCCCAAGATCGTGGTGCCCGAGGAGGTTGCCGATGCGGTGCGGACCTTGATCCGCTGGGCCGGGGACGATCCGGACCGCGAGGGATTGCTCGATACGCCGGCGCGGGTGGCGCGGGCGTGGAAGGAATATGCGCGGGGTTATGAGGAAGATCCGGCGGTGCATTTGGCGCGGACCTTCGACGAAGTCGGGGGCTATGACGAGATCGTTCTGTTGAAGGATATTCCGTTCCAGTCACACTGCGAGCATCATATGGCGCCGATCATCGGCAAGGCCTCGATCGCCTATCTGCCGCGCGACCGGGTGGTCGGAATTTCCAAGCTTGCCAGAGTGTTACACGGATTCTCGAGGCGCCTGCAAGTGCAGGAACGGCTGACCGCCCAGGTCGCCGACTGCATCTGCGAACATCTCCAGCCCAAGGGCGTCGCGGTGGTGATCGAGGCGAGCCACGCCTGCATGACCGCGCGCGGGGTCGGCACCCCGGGGGTGATGATGACCACCAGCCGGATGATGGGGACGTTCAGAAGCGACGAGCGCAGCCGCCGCGAAGTGCTGGCGCTGATGGGCTACTGAGGGAGCAACGAACACAGGGAGGACATGATGACGAAGCAATTCAGTTTCCTACTATCGACGCTCGCGACGGCGGCGCTGGCCGGATGCCAGTATCAGGAGACGGCCGAGCCGCCCGCCAACGTCGCGACGTCGGCCAACGCCCCGGCCCCGGCCAACCTCACCCCGACCGCCGCGCCGCCGGTGTCGAGCGAGGTGCCGCTGGCCAAGGCGGCGACCGACCCAGCGCTGCAATGGGGGCCATGCCCGGCGCCGTTCCCGCAAGGGTGCGAACTGACGGTGCTCCACGGCGATCCGGCCAAGCCCAATGCCGACGTGCTGCTGCGGATGCCCGGCGGCTATGTCATTCCGCCCCACCGCCACAGCTCGGCCGAGCGGATGATCCTGGTCAGCGGCCAGCTCGAGGTGAAATATCGCGGCGCGCCGGCGGCAACGCTCAACCCGGGCAATTATGCTTATGGGCCCGCCAGCCTGCCGCACCGCGCGACCTGTGTCGGGACCGAGCAATGCCACTTGTTCGTCGCATTCGAGGGGCCGGTCGATGTGATGGCGGTCGAGGGGGGAGTCGACTAAAGCAAGGGGCAGCACGCGATGAGCGCGCCATCCTGTTGGCGCGGGATCTGGCTGTTTCAATTCGGTACGCGGCGATCACGGACGTGGCGCGCGGGCGGGCCGGGC
>JAJAZM010000068.1 GCA_026785645.1 Sphingomonas bacterium
AATGGCGCGCGTGACGGTTGAAGATTGTGTCGACAAGATTCCGAACCGGTTCGACCTGGTGCTGATGTCGGCGCAACGCGCGCGGCAGATCAGCGGCGGGGCCGACCTGACGATCGATCGCGACCGCGACAAGAATCCGGTCGTCGCGCTGCGCGAGATCGCCGAGGAAACCGTCAAGCCCAAGAATTTGCGAGAAGCGATCGTCGCCAACCTCCAGAAGGTCCGCGTCGACGAGGAAGACGAAACCGACGAGCTGGCCTCGCTCAGCGAATCGGCCGAGGCATTGCGCCTCACCGCCGCCGCCCCGCCGCGTCCAACCCCGTCGGGCGGCGATTACGAATAACCGCTGGCAGGTGATGCTCGCAGTGTGAACTCAAGAGGGCGGTCCCGCGGGGCCGCCCTTTCTGATTCCGGCGGTCTATTGCGTCAGGCGGGCCGCGACCGCTTAAGATTTGCGCCACTGCTGCGTTCGACCCACATCAATTCATGCAGGCCAAGCTCACGCCCGTCTTGGGCGTGGATCGCGATTCGCTGGATCGGCTCGCCGTCGCGCTGGTCGGCGAGCATGATGTCCTGCATGCCATGCCCCCAATCCTCGCCCCATTGGCGAAGCGCGAGCACCACCGGCAACAACGCCTCGCCCTTGGCGCTCAGCGAATAGACCACCTTGCGCCGATCATCGGGGTCCGAGCGCCGTTCGAGGATCCCGCCTTCGACCAATTTTCCGAGTCGGTTGGACAAGATGTTGCGCGCGATCCCCAGGCCGGCCTGGAACTGTTCGAAATGTTGGAGGCCGTTGAGCGCCCCGCGGAGGATCAGGAACGCCCATTTCTCGCCGATCAACTCGACCGCCGGCGGCAACGGGCAGCGCAACGCGGCAGCCCGGAATGCATCCATGTCCATCGTGTCCAGCGGGACCTGTCGATTCAACGCATCACCCTCCAAAGCGCATGTGATTGCATAGCTGATTAGAAAATAACAGTTGCAATGTGCAACTGACTTACCGTAATCAGTTGCAACCGAAAACGGAAATGATGTGGAGAACCCTCATGACTCGGTTTGCAAGCCTGATCCTCGCCGCCGCCGCGCTCGCCGGCACCCCCGCCATCGCCGCAACGTACTCGGCCAAGCCCGTCACTCAGCCCGAGGCGAGCCGGATCATCGCCCGCGATATCAGCTGGGCGTGCGGCCCCGACGCCTGCCAGGGCAGCACCGAGGAAAGCCGCCCGTCGGTATTGTGCCAGGGCCTCGCCAAGCGCGCTGGCCGGTTGACCAGTTTCATCGCAAATGGCCGCGCGTTCGGCGATCCCGAACTCGCCAGGTGCAACGCCTCGGCCAAGGGCGGCGCACCGTCGTCGCAGGCACTCGCCAACACCAATTAAGTCCCTAGGCCGCAGCACGCACGCGGCTTTGACTCGGCCGGTTCCGAAGCTTCGCTCGGGCCGGCCATTTTTTCGCACTTGCGAAGTTGCCCTCAATCCCCCCACATGGGTCATATGCTGAGGCAGTATGAGCTGATCGAGAAGGTTCGCGCCTACGATCCCGATGCCGACGAGGCATTGCTCAACCGCGCTTATGTGTTTTCGATGAAGGCCCACGGCGCCCAGGTGCGCGCCTCGGGCGACCCTTATTTCAGCCATCCGATCGAAGTTGCCGGCATTCTCACCGACCTCAAGCTCGACGACGAGACGATTGTCACCGCCATCCTCCACGACACGATCGAGGATACTGTCGCGACCCACGAGCAGATCGAGAAACTGTTCGGCGCCAATGTCGCTCGGCTGGTCGACGGGGTGACCAAGCTCAGCAAGATCGAGGCGCAGTCGGAAAATGAGCGCGCCGCCGAGAATTTGCGCAAGTTCCTGCTCGCGCTGAGCGACGACATCCGCGTTCTGCTCGTCAAGCTGGCCGACCGGTTGCACAACATGCGCACCCTTCACCACATTAAGTCGGAGGAAAAGCGCCGCCGGATCGCCAAGGAGACGATGGATATCTATGCCCCGCTGGCGGAGCGGATCGGCATGTACGAAATGATGACCGAGATGCAGACGCTGGCGTTCAAGGAATTGGAGCCCGACGCCTTTGCCTCGATCGCGCGCCGGCTCGACCAGCTCCACGCCGGCGGTGGCGACCTGGTCAGCCGGATCGGGCTCGGCCTCCAGCTGCACCTCGCCGATCACGAGCTCGAGGCCGAGGTAATGGGCCGCGAGAAGCATCCGTTCTCGATCTGGAAGAAGATGGCTGAGCGCCACATCAGCTTCGAACAATTGTCCGACGTGATGGCGTTCCGGGTGATCGTCGACAAGGTCGAGGATTGTTACCAGGCGCTGGGGCTGATCCACGAGCGCTGGCCGATGGTGCCGGGGCGGTTCAAGGACTTCATTTCGACCCCCAAGCGCAACGGCTATCGGTCGCTCCACACCTCGGTCATCCACGATTCGAAGATGCGGATCGAGATCCAGATTCGCGACACGGCGATGCACGCCCAAGCCGAGCGCGGCCTGGCTGCTCACTGGGCCTATAAGGAAGGCCGGCCGGTCGATGACGTCAAGGTGCCGTGGATCGAGGATCTGGTCGAGATTCTCGATCATGCCGACAGTCCCGAGGAGTTGCTCGAGCATACTCGGATGGCGATGTACCAGGACCGGATCTTTGCCTTCACGCCGAAGGGCGAACTGATCCAGCTGCCCAAGGGCGCGACTCCGGTCGATTTCGCTTACGCCGTCCACACCGCGCTCGGCGACAAGACCGTCGGCGCCAAGGTCAATGGCCGGGTGGTTCCGCTGCGCACCTTGCTCGACAATGGCGACCAAGTCGAAATCCTCATTTCCGACGCTCAGCATCCGCAGCCAAGCTGGCTGCGTTTCGTCGTCACCGGCAAGGCGCGATCCTCGGTCCGGCGCTTCGTGCGCCACAAGGAGCGCGACGAGACAATCGAACTTGGCCACAAGATTTATGACGAGATCGTCGGCCGCCTGCCCGCCCCGCTCGCCGCCGAAGCGCTCGGCCGGGCGATCAAGAAACTCAAGCTCGACGATGTTGACGCCCTGATGATCGGCATCGCCCGCAAGCGATTGACCGACGAAGCGGTGATGGAGGCACTGATGCCGGGATCGGTTGGCAGCGACATCGCCCCGCGCCCTTCCGCCCAGCGCCAGGCAATCTCGATCAAGGGGCTGACCCCCGGGGTTGCCTTCAGCCTCGCCACTTGCTGCCACCCGATCCCCGGCGACCGGATCGTCGGCCTCCGCCGCGAGGACGAGAGTATCGAGGTGCACGTCATCGGTTGCGACCAACTGGCGAGCGGGGTCGATGCCGACTGGCTCGACCTGGCGTGGGGCGACCTGTCCGACGGCGGTACCGCGAGATTATGCGTCATCCTGCGCGATGTCGCAGGCGCGCTTGGCGAAATGGCGGGGATTTTGGGGGCGCAGGGCGCGAATATCGTCAACCTCCACCTCGCCCACCGCGACGGCAGCTTCCACACCTTCCACCTTGATGTCGAAGTCCACGACCTCGGCCACTTACACGCGCTGCTGGCCGCCTTGCGCTCGGCCGAAGCGGTGTCGAGCGCCGAGCGGCTGTAGCCTTCAGCCGACCGCCAGCACCACGTCCCAGCCATAGGCCGCCGCGCCCGGATCGCCCGACAGGCGGTCGATCGCGCGCGCGATCACGCTTTGCTTCGGACTGGCATTCCTGAGCAGGAGATCGCTGTCGTTGAGCGGTTCGCCGGGGAAATACATCTGGGTGACCAGCCGCCCGGACCGGCCCTTGATGTCGAGGTGGATGTGCGGCGTGCGCATGTCGCCGGGTATCTTGTAGGCGCCGGGCTTGATCGTTCGGAACTTGAAATTGCCGTCGCGATCGGTGGTGATCGCCGCATAACCTTGGAAATTCGGGTCGAGCGCGCCGGCGCTCCGAGTGTCGCCGGGATGGTCGTAGCGGCCGACCGCATTGGCCTGCCACAGCTCGATCGTCGCGCCGCGCACCGGATTGTCGCGCCGATCGAGGATTCGGCCGACGACATTGATCGGCGTCCCCCGCACGGTGCCGCGCGCGCCGCGCACCCGGGTCAGATCGGCATCGCTGTCGCGCGGACGAAGCACCGGATAGAATGGCCCGAGATCCTGCGATGAGGTCGGCACCAGCTGCTGCGCACGCGCCGCAACCGCGGTCCCGACCAGAGCGGTCGCACCGATGATGGCGTGACGTCTCGATAGCTGCATTGATCGTCCCCCTGCGACAAGATGACTCATTCCAGGAGCGTAATCAAGCAACCGTCGGTAGGCGTGGCCGGCGGATCGCGTCGGCACCGCCCGCGGCGAGCACCGCCAGCGTCACCAGGTCCGACGAGCTGGCGGTCATCGGCGCGATCTGGACCGGCAGCGCCATCCCCATCAGATAGGGTCCGAGCACGCTCTCCCCGCCCAGTGCGCGGAGCAGTTTGGCCGAGATATTGGCCGACTGGAGCCCGGGCATGATCAGGATATTGGCCGGGCCGGAGAGGCGGCTGAACGGGTAGAACTTTTCCTGCATCTCATGATTGAGCGCGACGTCCGGGCCCATTTCGCCTTCATATTCGAAATCGGTGACGATCGTGTCGAGCAATTTCACCGCGTCGCGAAGCTCGGCAATGTGCCGTCCCGGCGGATTGCCGAACGTGGTGTAGCTGATGAATGCGACCCGCGGCTCCTGTCCCATGCGGCGCGAAAAAGCTGCGGTGCGGATAGCGAACGCCGCATATTGCTCAGCGGTCGGGCGCTCGGTGACCGCCGTATCGGCGATCAGCACCGTCTGGTGCCGCCCGACGATGATGTTGACCCCGAACGGAGTGGCGCCTTCCTCGTCGTCGATTACCGCGCGGACCTGGCTCAGCGACTGGCTGAACGGTCGAGTGGTGCCGGTGATCATCGCATCGCCCTCGCCCAGTGCGAGCATTGCCGCGGTGAAGGTATTGCGGTCTTGGTTGACCATCCGCTCGACCTCGCGGCGGAGCATGCCGTGGCGCTGGCGCTTGGCATAGATGAAGTCGACCGCGCGCCCGACCAATGGCGAATTGCGGCTGTTGAGCACGACATAGCCCGACGGATCGTCGACCCCCAATTCGCGCAGCTGGTCATAGACGTCGTCGCGCCCGACCAGCACCGGGGTGCCGAAGCCGCCTTCCTTGAAGGCGATGGCGGCGCGCAGCACATTGGGCTCCTCGCCTTCCGCGAACAACACGCGCTTGGGATTCAATCGTGCCGCTTCGTAGGATAGGCTCATGACCGATACGGTCGGATTAAGCCGCGCGCGAAGCGACTGGCGGTAAGCGGTCATGTCCTCGATCGGTTTCTGCGCAACGCCGGTATCCATCGCCGCCTGGGCCACCGCTACGGGCACGATCTCGATCAGCCGCGGGTCGAACGGCGCGGGGATGATATAGTCGGGTCCGAAGCTGTGGACCTGCCCGCCATAGGCTGCGGCGACTTCCTCGGGCACGGCTTCGCGCGCCAGCTCGGCCAGCGCATGGGCGGCGGCGATCTTCATCTCATCGTTGATCCCGGTTGCGCGCACATCGAGCGCGCCGCGGAAGATGAACGGAAAGCCGAGGACATTGTTGACCTGGTTGGGATAGTCCGAGCGGCCGGTGGCGACGATCGCGTCGGGCCGCGCCGCCTTGGCTTCGGGCGGTGTGATTTCGGGATCGGGATTGGCCATCGCGAAGACGATCGGCGACGGCGCCATGCCCATCATCATCTCCGGTTTCAACGCGCCCGCGGCACTGAGGCCGAGGAAGACGTCGGCGCCGTTCAGCGCTTCGGCCAGGCTGCGCGCTTCGGTCGGGACGGCGTGGGCCGACTTGAACTGGTCCATCCCCTCGCGCCCCGGATAGAGCGGGCCGGTCCGGTCGCACATGATGACATTGGCGTGGCGCACACCCATCGCCTTTATCAATTCGGTGCAGGCAATGGCCGCCGCCCCCGCACCGTTGACCACGACCTTGATGTCCTTGAACGCACGATTGGTCAGGTGGCAGGCGTTGATCAGTCCGGCGGCGGTGATGATCGCGGTGCCATGCTGGTCGTCGTGGAACACCGGGATGTTCATCCGCTCCTTCAGCGCAGCCTCGATGATGAAGCATTCGGGGGCGGCAATGTCCTCGAGGTTGATCCCGCCAAAGCTTGGCGCGAGCAATTCGACGCATTCGATGAACCGCTGGGGATCTTCGGTATCGACCTCTAGATCGATCGCATCGACGTCGGCGAAGCGCTTGAACAGTACCGCCTTGCCTTCCATCACCGGCTTTGACGCGAGTGCGCCGAGGTTGCCCATCCCGAGGATGGCGGTGCCGTTGGAGATCACCGCGACGAGGTTGCCCTTGGCGGTATAATCATAGGCCTTGCCCGGATCGGCGGCGATTTCCTCGACCGGGACGGCGACTCCGGGGGAGTAAGCCAGGCTCAAATCGCGTTGGGTCGCCATCGGCTTGGTGGCGATGATCTCGATCTTGCCGGGGCGGCCGCGCGAATGGAATTCGAGCGCTTCGTCGCGCGTGAATTTGACGTTGCTCTCGTTCATTCTGGCTCCCTGGTAGGGGCGCTTTAGCGGGCTTTGAGGACAAGAGTCACCCTCGCTTGCCCCTCTCTTTGCCGCTACGACTAAGCGGCAATGGCCCGCTCCGACGCCCCCCAGACTGCTCAGACGCCGATGATGGCGCAATATCACGCCTTGAAAGCCGAGGCGGCGGACGCGTTGCTGTTCTACCGGATGGGCGATTTCTTCGAACTGTTCTTCGACGACGCCAAGGCCGCGGCGGCGACGCTCGACAGCGCGCTGACCAAGCGCGGCGCCGACGGCGGCGAACCGATCCCGATGTGCGGGGTGCCGGTCCATTCGGCCGAAACCTATCT
>JAJAZM010000069.1 GCA_026785645.1 Sphingomonas bacterium
GGCGGAGCGCATTTCGTCACTCCGATGAGCCTCGCCGCCCTCTCCGAAAGCCCGGTCTACACCTCGCTGTGGGATCTCAAGGACGAGGCCGAGATGGGCCACATCCAGCTGTCCCGCGCCGCCGACCTCGTGCTGGTCTGCCCCGCCACCGCCGACCTCATCGCCAGGATGGCCGCCGGTATCGCCGACGACCTCGCCACCACTTTTCTGCTCGCCACCGACAAGCCGTTGATCATCGCCCCGGCAATGAACGTCCGCATGTGGCAGCATGAGGCGACCCAGACCAACATCGCCACGTTGCGGCAGCGCGGCATCACCGTCATCGACCCCGACGCAGGTCCGATGGCGTGTGGCGAGTTCGGACCCGGCAGATTGCCCGAGCCGGACGAAATCCTGAGCTTCCTGATTCCGTTTGTGTCGAGCGAACTCGAGGGACGCGTCTCGACTTCGCTCGACGCAAACGGAAGTCTTGCTGGAAAGCACATCCTCATCACCGCCGGCCCGACCCACGAACCGATCGACCCGGTGCGGGTCCTCGCCAACCGCTCCTCGGGCAAGCAAGGGTTCACCATTGCCGCCGCTGCGGTCCAGGCCGGCGCGCGGGTTACGCTGATCGCCGGCCCGGTCGCGCTTCCCACCCCAGGCGGAGTCGCGCGGATCGACGTCGAGACCGCTGACGAGATGGCTGCCGCGGTCGACGCCGCCTTGCCCGCCGATGTCGCGATCCTGGTCGCTGCGGTCGCCGACTGGAAGGTGGTTACCTCGACCCGCAAGCTCAAGAAATCCGACGGCCCACCGCACCTCGTCTTCGCCGCCAACCCCGACATTCTCGCCACCCTCGGCCAGCATCCCGATCGCCCGCGCCTGCTGATCGGTTTCGCGGCGGAAACCGAGAATGTGGTCGCCAACGCCACCGCCAAGCGCCTCGCCAAGCAGGCCGACTGGATCGTCGCCAACGATGTTTCGGGCGACGTGATGGGCGGCGACCGTAACCGAGTGCATCTGGTCACCGACACTGGCGCGGAGGATTGGCCCGAAGCATCCAAGGAAGATGTCGCTCGCCGCCTCATCGCCCGCATCGCCGAGGAACTCGCTTGACCATCCGCATCCAGATCGCACGCCTGCCGCATGGGCAAGGCCTGCCGTTGCCCAGTTACGCCACCACGGGCGCGGCGGGGATGGATATCGTCGCGGCGGAGGATCTCGACCTCGCGCCGGGCCAGCGCCACGCTGTCGCCACCGGCTTTCGCGTCGCCATCCCGCAAGGCTATGAAATCCAGGTCCGCCCGCGCTCGGGGCTCGCGTTCAAGCATGGCATTTCGGTGCCCAACACGCCCGGCACGATCGACAGCGACTATCGCGGCGAGTTGAAGATATTGCTGATCAACCACGGCACCGAGTCCTTCGCGATCCGTCGCGGCGAGCGGATCGCGCAACTCGTCCCCGCCGTCGTCACCACGGCCGCCTTCGACGAGGTCGAGGAATTGGACGATACGACACGTGGCCACGGCGGCTTCGGTTCGACCGGCCAGTGACCCTCAGTGACGACGAACTCGACCGCTATGCACGGCATATCGCGCTGCCCCAAGTCGGCGGCGCGGGGCAGCTGCGGCTCAAGGCAGCGCGGGTCGCGGTGGTCGGCGCCGGCGGGATCGGCGCGGCGGTGATTCCAGCGCTCGCCGGCGCGGGCATCGGCCAGATGACGATCATCGACGGCGACCGCGTCGAGCTAAGCAATCTTCAGCGCCAGTCGATCTACAACAGCGGTCAGGTCGGCATGGCCAAGGCGCGGCTCGCAAGCCATTTCGTGATGGCCCGCAACCCCTATGTCGCCCTCACCAGCGTCGACGAGCGGATCGACGCCGACAATGCCGCCGACCTGCTCGCCGGCCATGATTTGGTGATCGACGGCACCGACAATTTCGCCACGCGCCTGGTGGTCAGCGACACCTGCGTCGCGCTTGGCCTGCCCTTGCTCAGCGCCGCCGCGCAGCAATTCCAGGGGCAGGTCGCATTATTCCGCGCCCGGCCCTGCTACCGCTGCTTCGTCGGTGACGCGTTCGACGCCGACGATTGCGATACCTGCGCCGATCTTGGCGTGCTCGGCGCACTGACCGCGACCGTCGGCAGCTTCGCCGCCTTGCTCGCGATCCGCGCCATTACCGGGATCGGCGATAATGCCGCAGGGACGCTGCACCTGTTCGACGGCCTTACGCTTTCTTGGCGCCAGCTGCGGATTTCTTCGGAGCCGACTTGCCGGGCTTGCGGCCAGCTTTCGCCGGCGCCTTCCGACCCTTCTTGACGGGTCCCTTGGCTGCCTTGGCGTCGATCAGCGCGACAGCTTCGTCGAGCGTCACCGCCGCCGGGTCGGCCGACTTGGGCAAAGTGGCGTGGGTCGTCCCGTCGCTTGCATAAGGGCCATACTTGCCCTCCATCACCTTGATTTCCTTGCCGCTTTCCGGATGCACACCAAGCATTGCGAGCGGCTCTCGTCCGCCCCCGCCGCGCTGGCCCTTGGCGGCTTCGGCCTCGGCCAGCTTGACCACCGCGGCATTCATCCCGGTCTCGAACACCTCGATGCTCGCCTTGAGCCGGGCATATTTGCCATCGTGCAGCAGATATGGCCCATAGCGACCGATCGAGGCGCTGATCATCAGCCCGCTGGTCGGGTGGAGTCCGATTTCACGCGGCAAGGACAGCAATGCCTCGGCGGTCTCGATCGTCATCCCGTCCTTGACGTCCTTGGGGATCGAGGCGCGCTTGCCGTCGCGCTCCAGATACGGCCCGAACCGCCCCGATTTCAGCTCGATGCCGTTGCCTAGCTCGGTCGGCCCGTCGACCGCGGCTTGCTCGCCGCCCTGCCCGAACTGCCGGGTGAACTTGCACTCGGGGTAGTTGGAGCACGCGACGAACGCACCATATTTGCCGCCCCTAAGTCCCAGCCGCCCGGTGCCGCATAATGGGCATAGTCGTGGAGCGCTGCCGTCCTCCTTGTCTGGGAACAGGAAGGGCGCGAGGAATTCGTCGAGCGCGGCGGTCACCTCGGACGGCTTCTGCTCCATCACTTCGCCGGCGAGTGGCTTGAAGTCCTTCCAGAACATTTCGAGCATTTTCTGCCAGCCGAGCCGCCCGCCCGACACGTCGTCAAGCTCCTCCTCGAGGCCCGCGGTATAATCGTAATTCACATAGCGTTCGAAGAAGCGTTCGAGGAACGCCGTCACCAGCCGCCCGCTCTCCTCGGGAAAGAAGCGGTTTTTCTCGAGCCGGACATACTCCCGGTCCTTCAAGGTCTGCAGCGTCGCGGCGTAGGTCGATGGCCGACCGATGCCGAGCTCCTCGAGCCGTTTGACCAGCGACGCTTCGGAGAATCGCGGCGGCGGCTGGGTGAAGCTCTGGGTCGCTTCGACCCCGCTCTTGACCGGCGCGTCGCCGTTACGCAGCGGCGGCATCTTGCCCCCGTCCTCATCTTCGCGATCGTCAAATCCCTCTTCGTAGAGGGTGAGATAGCCCGGGAAGAGCGTCACCTGGCCGGTGGCGCGCAGGGTCGCCCGGCCCGCGCCGTCGGTCAGCTCGACCGTCGTCCGCTCCAGCCGCGCCGATGCCATCTGGCTCGCCAGCGCGCGGTTGAAGATCAGCGAATAGAGCTTCGCATGGTCGCCCGATCCGCCATGATCCTTGGTGAATTCGGTCGGCCGGATCGCCTCATGCGCTTCCTGCGCATTCTTGGCCTTGCTGGTGTAGTGGCGCGGCTTGTCGGGGACGAAACCGGCGTCGTAGCGGTCGGCGATCGCCCGGCGCGCGGCGGAGATTGCCTCGCCCGCCATCTGCACCCCGTCGGTCCGCATGTAGGTGATCAGGCCATCTTCGTAGAGCGACTGGGCGAGCCGCATCGTGTGGCTCGCGGCGAACCCCAATTTGCGCGCGGCCTCCTGCTGCAGCGTCGAGGTGGTGAACGGCGGCGGCGGGTTGCGGGTCAGCGGCTTGGTCTCGACCGAGGCGACGGTGAACCGCCCGTCCTCGATCACCTTCTTCGCGGCATCGGCGCTGCCCTTGTCGCCGATCGCCAGCCGGTCGAGCTTGGTCCCGTCGAGCGCCACCAGCCGAGCGGTGAACGGCGTCCCGTCGGTCTCGAAAGTCGCCGTCACCGACCAATATTCCTGCGACTTGAACAGCTCGATCTCGCGTTCGCGATCGACGATGATGCGCAGCGCGACCGATTGCACCCGGCCCGCCGACTTTGCGCCCGGCAGCTTGCGCCACAGGATCGGCGAGAGGGTGAACCCGACCAGATAATCGAGCGCTCGGCGGGCGCGATAGGCGTCGATCAGATCCTCGTCCAACGCGCGGGGATGCTTCATCGCTTCGGTCACGGTCGCCTTGGTGATGGCGTTGAAGGTCACCCGCTCGACCTTGGCCGGAAGCAATTTCTTCTTCCGTAGCACTTCCTGGACATGCCAACTGATCGCCTCGCCCTCGCGATCGGGATCGGTCGCGAGGATCAAGGTGTCGGCGTTCTTGGCCTCGTCCGAAATCGCCTTCAATTGCTTGGCCTTGTCGGGGTAATTCTCCCATTCCATGGCAAAGCCGTTGTCGGGATCGACCGACCCGTCCTTGGGCGGCAGGTCGCGGACGTGGCCGTAGCTGGCGAGCACGCGATGGCCGGGGCCAAGATATTTTTCGATGGTTTTGGCCTTGGCAGGCGATTCGACGACGACGAGTTTCAAGTTTGGCTTCCCTCACGTATGTACGCGTATGGTGCCGAGCCGCTATTCGGGCCGTCAAGCGGTCAAACTGACCCTGCCCCCCGCATGCCGCTCGAGCCTCCCCGCCAGATCAAGCTCAAGCAGCACCAGCTGGACCTCGCCCGGCGCTGCCCCAGACAGTCGCACGATCTCGTCGACCGGGGCGGGCGTCGGACCGAGCAATTCGATGATCCTTGCGCGAAGCTCGCTCGGCGGGTCGATCGGGCCTGCAACGTTCTGGGCCTCGGCCTGGTGATCGAACGGATAGGTTGGCGAAGCGAGCTTGCCGGTCATGGTCCGCAGCCCCTCCATCACGTCGGCGGCGGTCTGGATCAGCGTCGCGCCGTCGCGGATCAGCTGGTTGCAGCCCTGCGCGCGCTGGTCGAGCGGCGAACCCGGGACCGCCATCACCTCACGCCCCGCCTCTGCCGCCAGTCGCGCAGTGATCAACGATCCCGATCGCGGCGCCGCTTCGACCACCACCGTCGCTTGCGCCAAGCCGGCGATGATCCGGTTGCGATAGGGGAAGTGGCGCGCCCTAGGCTCGGTCCCCGGCGGCATTTCGGCGACCACCAGCCCGCGCTCGCTGATCGCCCGCTGGCGCTCCTCATTCTCCGGCGGATAGGCGACGTCGATGCCGCCCGCGACCACCCCAATCGTCCCGCTGTCGAGCGATCCGTCATGCGCCGCGCTGTCGATCCCGCGTGCCAGCCCCGACACCACCACTACGCCTTCGCGGCCAAGTTCATGCGCCAGGCCACGCGCGAAGCGGCAGGCGGCGGCGCTGGCGTTGCGCGCCCCGACGATCGCCACCAGTGGCCGCTCGAACAGCGCGAGGTCGCCCTTGACCGTCAGCAACGGCGGCGCGTCGGACATTTCGCCAAGCGCCCGTGGATAAAGCCCCTGCCCGAGCGAGACATAGCGCGCGCCAAGCGCTTCGACGTGGTCGATCTCGGCGCGCGCGGCGGATTCGCTGAACAGGCTTGGCGCTTTGCCCCCGCCGCGTCGGGCAAGATCGGGGACCGCCGCAAGCGCCTGCTCGGCCCCACCGAACCGCGCCAGCAATTGGCGGAACGTGACCGGTCCGATCCCCGGCGAGCGGACCAGCCTGAGCCGCGCCAGGAGGTCGCTGCTCAACCCCCGTTCCGCCCGATGCCGGGTTCGGTCCCGTCCTTCAATCGCGTGATATTCTCGCGATGTTTCCAGATGACAAGGATCGCAAAGCCGACCAGCATCGGGAACAGCGCCTGCTCGCCGATCACCGCGGCGGTGACCGGCGCGCTTGCCACCGCCACCATCCCCGCGACCGAGGAGATGCGCCACACCAGCAACATCCCGACCCATAACAAGGCATAGACGATCGCCGCGATCGGAAGCAGAGGCGCGATCACCCCGAGCAACGTCGCGACCCCCTTGCCGCCGCGGAACCTGAGCCACACCGGGTAGAGATGCCCGACCAGCGCCCCTGCGGCGGCATAATGCACCCCGTCGGGCCAAGCCGTCTGCGCAATCAGCACCGCCGCCGCGCCCTTTGCGGCATCGAGCAGCAGGGTTAGCGCGGCGAGCCCTTTCGAGCCCGTCCGAAGCACATTGGTGGCTCCGATATTACCCGACCCGATGTCGCGCAAATCGCCCCGCCCGGAGAGCCGTGTAAGTAGCAATCCGAATGGGATCGACCCTAGCAAATAACCAACCGCTAGGGCAAAGATCTGGGTGGTCGTCATGACTGGTGACTAGCAGATCACGTGCCGCCCGCAATGTTGCGTCGCGTCGGCTTTGCCGACTAGGCAGCCGCGATGCACCCTGCCGCCCCACTCCTGTTCTTCGATTCGGGCGTCGGCGGACTCAGCGTGCTTGGCCCGACTCGCTTGCTCCTTCCGACGGCGCCGATCGTCTACGTCGCCGACAGCGCCGGCTATCCCTACGGTACCAAGAGCGATGCCGAGCTTGCCGAGCGGCTTCCCGCCTTGCTGACGCGCCTCGTCGAGCTTTTCTCCCCGCGGCTCGCGGTGATTGCCTGCAACACCGCCTCGACCATCGCGCTCGACCATGTCCGCGCCGCGCTCGACATTCCGGTGGTCGGCACCGTCCCGGCGATCAAGCCCGCCGCCGTGGCGTCGAAAAGCCGCGTGATCGGCGTGCTCGGGACCGAGGCGACCGTCCGCCAGCTTTATGTCGACGACCTCGCCGCGCGCTTTGCCGCCGATTGCATTGTCATCCGCCACGGATCGCCCGAACTGGTGGCAATCGCCGAGGCAAAGCTGGCCGGCGAAGCAATCGATCCGCACGCCATTGCCGCCGCGGTCCGCCCGATGCTCGCCCAACCACGCGGCGCCGAGATCGACACAATCGTGCTCGCCTGCACCCACTTCCCGCTGATCGCTGAGGAGCTTGGGCTCGCGATGCCCGGCGTGACCTTCGTCGATGGCGGCCCCGGCATCGCACGGCGCGTTGCGTGGCTGACCCAAGGACAGGCTTGGCCCGACGTCGCGCCCGTCGGCATCGCGCTGTTCACCGGCGCCGCGCCGTCGCCCGCATTGGCTCGGTCGCTCGACCGCTTCGGCCTCGGCACCATCGCCACGCTTTAGTTGCGAGTCGTTCGCAATGGCATTCGCACGGAGTGGGCGATATTGGGGCCCCGTGGATTACGAAGGTATTTTCAAGGCGGCGATCGACCGGTTGCACGATGAGGGGCGTTATCGCGTCTTCATCGATATCCTGCGTACCAAGGGCAGTTACCCCAATGCGCAATGCTTCCACGGTCACAACGGCCCCAAGCCGATCACCGTATGGTGCTCGAACGATTACCTCTGCATGGGCCAGCATCCGGCGGTGATCGCGGCAATGGAGGAAGCGCTGCACGAGGTTGGCGCGGGTTCGGGCGGCACGCGCAACATCGGCGGCAACACCCACCTCCACATCCAGCTCGAGCGCGAGCTTGCCGATCTTCATCGCAAGCAGGGCGCGTTGCTGTTCACCTCGGGCTATGTCTCGAATGAGGCGGCTCTCTCCACGCTCGGCAAATTGCTCCCCGGCTGCGTCATTTTCTCCGACGAATTGAACCATGCGTCGATGATCGCCGGGATCAAGAATAGCGGCTGCGAGAAGCGCGTGTTCCGCCACAA
>JAJAZM010000070.1 GCA_026785645.1 Sphingomonas bacterium
GAAGTCCGCGTCGGCAAGTTCCCCGCGATCGGCAACGGCAAGGCCATCGCGCTGGGCGAGACCGAAGGGTTCATCAAGACCGTGTTCGACGCCAAAACCGGCGAATTGCTCGGCGCGCACATGATCGGCGCTGAAGTCACCGAATTGATCCAGGGCTACACCATCGGCAAGACCGCCGAGCTGGTCGAAGCGGATTTCATGCAAACCGTCTTCCCGCACCCGACGTTGAGCGAAATGATGCACGAAAGCGTCCTCGCCGCTTATGGCAAGGTGATCCACATTTGAGGGGCACGACATGCGTATCTTAATCGGACTGGTCGCGGCTATGCTGGCGACGTCGGCATCGGCCGAGAAACGCGTCGTCACCGCCGACCGCTACCTCGATGTCGCGACCGGGCGCTATGTCGAGCATCCTGCAATCTTCATCGGCGACGACGGGCGGATCACCAATATTGCCGACGCCCGCCTCGTCAAATGGAGCGCCGACGTTCGCCACATCGACATGAGCGGCAAGACGCTGTTTCCAGGCCTGATCGACATGCACGTCCACCTCGACGGCCCGGCCGACATCGGCGGCTATCGCGGGCTCGAATTCACCGACAGCTTTTTCGCCATGACCGCAGTCGGCAATGCCCGCGCGATGCTCGACGCGGGCTTCACCACGGTGCGCAATGTCGGCTCGGGCAATCGCAATGACATCGGATTGAAGCAGGCGATCGACAATGGCTATGCGATCGGGCCGCGGATCGTCCCCGCCGGCTATGCGCTCGGCGCGACCGGCGGTCATTGCGACAGCACCTTTTTGCCCCCCAGCCTGGAGAAGGACAGGAAAGAAGAGGGCATTGGCGACGGCCCCGAGGAATTGCGCCACCAGGTCCGCCGCCAGCGCAAGTTCGGCGCCGAGGTGATCAAGATCTGCGCCACCGGCGGGGTCTTCTCGCGCAACACCGAGCCTGGCCAGCAGCAATTGTCCGAGATCGAGATGCGCGCGATCGCCGATGAAGCGCATCAATGGGGCATTCGCGTTGCCGCCCACGCCCATGGCGCCGACGGCATCAAGGCCGCGATCCGCGCCGGGATCGACACCATCGAACATGCGTCGCTGGTAGATGCCGAGGGGATCAGGCTGGCGGTGCAACGCAAGCAGCCGGTGTGGTTTTCGATGGATATCTACAACACCGAATATACCCAGGCGGAGGGCAAGAAGAACGGAACCTTGGAGGATAATCTGCGCAAGGATCGCGAGATCGCACAGGCCCAGCGCGACAATTTCCGCGCTGCCAACCGTGCGGGGGTTCGGATGGTGTTCGGTTCGGATGCCGGGGTGATGCCTCACGGACAGGTCGGACGCCAGTTCGCGACGATGGTGACCTACGGCATGACCCCGCTCGAGGCGATTCAGGCCGCGACCCGCAACGCCGCGCAGGCACTCGGCCGGGAGCGCGATGTCGGCGCGATCGCGGTCGGCCGCTATGGCGATCTGGTCGCGGTCGCTGGCGACCCGCTGCAGAACGTCCGCTTGCTCGAGACACCGGCAGCGGTGATCAAGGGCGGCACCTTGATCGAACGAACCCGTTGAACCCTTCGTCTGTTGGCGGGTTCAGCATTCGAACACCAGACCGGGAGACGGGCGATGAACGGCTATCACGACGATATCGAGCAACAGACCACCGGCAATGAGGATTTCCGCCGCGTGCTCTACACCGGCAAAACGCTCCAGCTGGTGCTGATGACCTTGCAGCCGGGCGAGGAGATCGGCTCCGAAGTCCATACCGATCGCGACCAGTTCTTCCGTTTCGAGCAAGGCTCCGGCAAGGTCCATATCGATGCCAACATCTATGACGTGGTCGATGGCAGCGGAGTGATCGTCCCGGCCGGCGCGCGGCACAATGTCCGCAACACCGGCGACGCGCCGCTCAAGATGTACACCCTCTATGGCCCGCCCGAGCATCTCGACGGGATCACGCAAGCGACCAAGGCCGATGCCGAAGCGCGCCATGCGCAAGAGGAATGGGACGGCAAGACGACCGAATAGCGCGGCTTGCCAAGCGCGGGGCGGGCGGTCAGTCTCGCATTATGGTCCAGCCGCTCCACGACACGTCCGATCCGCGCAACGCGACCATCCTGATCAACGTCAATGGCGTGCTCACCCCGCGTGCCCAAGCAACCGTCTCGGTGTTCGATTCGGGGTTTATGCTCGGTGATGGCATCTGGGAAGGGATGCGGGTCCATGGCGGCAAGATCGCCTTTCTCGACCGCCACCTCGATCGCTTGTTCGAGGGCGCCAAGGCAATCGCGATGGACATCGGGCTCGACCGCGCGGCAATTGAAGCGCGATTGTACGAGACGATCGATGCCAATGCCATGACCGACGGCGGGCATATCCGGCTGATGGTCACGCGCGGTGTTCGCTCGACGCCCTATCAGGATCCGCGGGTGGTGGTCGGCGGCGCGACGATCGTGATCATCGCGGAATATAAGGTGCCGCCGCCCGAGATGGCGATCAGCGGGCTAAATTTGTTCACCGTCCATGTCCGCCGCGGCGACCCGGCGGTGCAGGATCCCAAGCTCAACAGCCACAGCAAGCTGAACTGCATCACCGCCTGCATTCAGGCGGCCGAGGCGGGGGCCGACGAAGCGCTGATGCTCGACCCGCACGGTTTCGTAGCGACTTGCAACTCGACCCATTTCTTCATCGTCCGCAAGGGCGAAGTGTGGACTTCGTCGGGCGATTATTGCCTTGGCGGGATTACCCGCGAGAATGTCATCCTGATCTGCCGCGAGGCGGGCATTCCCGTGCATCAGAAGAACTTC
>JAJAZM010000071.1 GCA_026785645.1 Sphingomonas bacterium
AGGAACGGCACGCGGGTTTCGAGGCTGACCGCCATCGAAGCGCGATCGACCTTGGTCAATATGTCGTCGGGCAAATAGCCGGTGGCGTCGCGCAGCATCGTCGCGACGGTTGCATCGAGGCGTGCGGGGGCAGGAACCGCGCCCCCTGCCCCGCCGCCGATCACCGGTGACGGTTCGCCCGCCCATTCGTCGAGAAAATCGTCGTAAATGTCGGTGAAGTCGCGGGCGTGGCCGGCGGTGCGCAACGCCTTGTGGAGCTTGGCGCCGAGATTGGGCGCGGTTCGGCCGGGCATGGCCGATGCTGCGGCGCTCCAGAAATTCGACGGCAGGCGGCCGAGCGTCGCGCTTGCAGCGGCCCGCAGCGGCCTTGGCACATGGCGGATCGAGCGCCACATCGCCGGCGCCGAAACATGGCGGTTGTACCCCGCGAACAATTCGTCGCCGCCATCGCCGGTCAGCGCGACGGTGACATCGCGGCGGGCAAAGCGGCTGACGATGAAGGTCGGGATTTGCGAGCTGTCGGCGAACGGCTCGTCGTACATGGCGGGGAGCAAGGGGATGACGTCACGTGCCTGCGCCGCGGTGACGATCTGCTCGTGGTGGATGGTGCCGAGGTGAGCGGCGACCGCGCGGGCGTCGTCGGCCTCGTTATAGCCAGCCTCGTCGAAACCGATGGTGTAGGTGCGCACCGGGGTGCTGCTGCGCTGCTGGTAGAAAGCGGTGATCGCGGAACTGTCGATCCCGCCCGACAGGAAGGCACCGACCGGCACATCGGCGACCGACTGGCCGTCGATTGCGGTGTTGAGCGCAGCCTCGAGTGCGGCGAGCGCCTGGATCTCGTCGGGAAATGGGTCGGCGAGGCCGGCGCGGACCACGTCCTCATAGGACCAGTAGCGACGGATCTGCTGGTGGGGTGGATCGTCGAACGGGTCGAGGTTGGCCAGCGTCAGGATGCAGCCGGGCTCGAGCTTGAACAAGCGGCGATAGATGCTCAGCGGCGCGGGGATGTTGGTCCGTGCAGCAAAAGCGTGGAGCGCGCGGCGATCGATGGTCGAATCGAAATCGGGGTGGACCCGGATCGCTTTCAGCTCGGAGGCGAAGACGAAATCGCGTCCTGCCCAACCGTAATAGAGCGGCTTCTCGCCAAACCGGTCGCGGACCAGCTGGAGCCGTCGCTCGCGGCGGTCCCACAAAGCGAAAGCGAACATGCCGACCGAGCGGGCGAGCGTGGCATCGAGCCCCCAGGCGGCGACCGCCTCGATCAGGGTTTCGGTATCCGAATGGCCACGCCACCCGTCTTCGGGCGTCCTTCCTTCGGCATCGAGCGCGGCGCGAAGCTCGGCGTGATTGTAGATTTCGCCATTATAGCTGAGCACAAACCGGCCATCGGCGGAGGACATCGGCTGGTGGCCGTGGGGCGACAGGTCGACGATCGACAGGCGGCGATGGGCAAGGCCGAACCCGGCCCCGGGATCGATCCATACGCCGTCGTCGTCGGGGCCGCGATGGTGGATCGCCAGCGCCATCGACTTCAGCAACGCGGGATCAGGCGGTCCCTTGCTCCACAGGCCGGCTATTCCGCACAAAAGCGACGTTCCTTCGTTACGCGATGTCGTGGCGACCCTTGGTGGCGTCGCGGGCCGAGCGCAAGCATTGTTGCGGGGCGGCGCGAAATGCGCCAGCAGCCCGCCAATGCCCTTCACCACCAGCGATTTGCCCGCATCGGGGCCGCGCCCCGGATCGCGCGAGATCGTCGCCATGCTGGCGGGATTGATGGCGCTCAACGCGTTCGCGATCGACGCGATGATCCCGGCGCTTCCGGCGATCGGGGTCGATTTGGGGGTCGCCGCCGACAATGATCGTCAGCTGGTCGTAGTCGCCTACATGTTCGGCTTCGGATCGACTCAATTATTATGGGGTCCGCTGGCCGACCGCTTCGGGCGCAAGCCGGTGCTTGCGGTGGGCGTGCTGCTGTATGTTGCCTTCGCCTTGCTGTGCGCCTTTGCGTGGAGCTTCCCGTTGCTGGTCGCGGGGCGGATCGCGATGGGCGCGAGCGCGGCGGTGACCCGGGTGCTGGTAGTGACGATGGTTCGCGACCTCTTCGAGGGCGAGGAAATGGCGCGCACCATGAGCCTGGTGTTCATGGTGTTCATGCTGGTGCCGGTGCTCGCGCCAAGCGTCGGCCAGGGGATCTTGCTGGTTGGATCGTGGCGCGCGATTTTCGCGGTGCTTGGGGTGTATGGGCTGCTGATGGGGTTATGGTCGTGGCGGCGATTGCCCGAGACATTGCATCCCGAATATCGGCGGACGTTGCGGTTTGGCGAGATCGCCGGCGCGATGGGGGCGACGCTGAAGGACCGCCAGTCGCTTGGCTATACGCTGGCGCTGACGGTCGTCTTCGGCGCGCTCACCGCCTATATCGCCTCGATCCAGCAGATCATTTTCGACGTGTTCAAGGCGCCGGGCGCGATCGGGATTGTCTTTGCCGCAATCGCCGCGCCAATGGCACTGGCCTCGTGGCTCAATTCGCGCGTGGTCGGAACGTTCGGGATGCGCCGGGTCGGACATGGCGGGACGATCGCGTTTGCGGCGATCACCCTGGTCCATGCACTGGTCGCGGTGGCGGGATTTGAAACGCTGACCCTGTTCATCGTCCTGCAGGGGCTGGCGATGGCGGCGTTCGCCTTCACCTCGTCCAATCTGGGTACGCTGGCGATGGAGCATATGGGACCGATCGCCGGCACTGCATCGTCAGTGCAAGGCGTGATCGGGACGATCGGCGGGGCGGCAATCGGCCTCGGCATCGGACGCGCGTTCGACGGGACCGCATTGCCGTTCCTGATCGGCGTTGCAGTGTGCGCATCACTCGCGCTGGTAGCGGTGGTGGCGACCGAACCGCGGCGGTTACTCGAGCGACTGCCGCGAACGGTCTGACCCGATAGAAAGAAGGGCCGGCACCACAGTGCCGACCCCCACATTCAATCGCCCATGTCCCGGCTTATTCGGAATCGTCCTCGGGATCGGGTCCGGCCATCAGCGCTTCGCCGACTTCGTCGGTCTTGCCGCGAATGGCATCCTCGATCTTCTTGGCCATTTCCGGATTTTCCTTGAGCCAGGTTTTCGAATTCTCGCGGCCCTGGCCCATGCGGATCGAATCGTAGCTGAACCACGCGCCCGACTTGTCGACGATCCCGGCCTTGACCCCGAGGTCGAGAATCTCGCCCACCTTGCTCACGCCCTCGCCATACATGATGTCGAATTCGACCTGCTTGAACGGCGGCGCGACCTTGTTCTTGACGACTTTGACGCGGGTCGTGTTGCCGACGATATCGTCGCGATCCTTGATCTGGCCGATGCGGCGGATGTCGAGCCGCACCGAGGCATAGAATTTCAGGGCATTGCCGCCGGTGGTGGTTTCCGGATTGCCGTACATCACGCCGATTTTCATCCGCAACTGGTTGATGAAGATGACGGTGCAGCGCGACCGGCTGATCGATCCGGTGAGCTTGCGCAGCGACTGGCTCATCAGGCGCGCCTGGAGGCCGACATGGCTGTCGCCCATCTCGCCCTCAATCTCCGCGCGCGGCACCAAAGCAGCAACCGAATCGATCACCAGCACGTCGACCGCATTCGAGCGAACCAACGTATCGACGATCTCGAGCGCCTGCTCGCCAGTGTCGGGCTGCGACACGATCAATTCGTCGATATTGACCCCGAGTTTCTTGGCATAGCCGGGATCGAGCGCATGTTCGGCGTCGACGAAGGCGGCGGTACCGCCGGTCTTTTGCGCCTCGGCGATGACATGCAGCGCCAAAGTCGTCTTGCCCGAGCTTTCCGGGCCATAAATCTCGATCACCCGGCCGCGCGGAAGACCGCCGACGCCAAGCGCGATATCGAGCCCGAGGCTGCCGGTCGAGACGGTGTCGATCTCGATCTTCTCGCGGCTGCCGAGCTTCATCGCCGAGCCCTTGCCGAACGCCCGGTCGATTTGCGCCAAGGCGGCTTCAAGTGCTTTCGCGCGATCCATCTTTCCCGATTCTCCGGCTGTTCCGACGACTTTCAGCTGCGCTGCCATGACCCCTGTCTCCTCGTCAACCAATCGGCTTCATGCCGACCTGATTGATCGCTCCGTACCGCATTTGTTCGTTAAGAACAAGAGTAGAACGAAACGCCGCTTCTAGGAGGCGGCGGTGCCGACCAACGCGGCCTCGATCGCCGGGGTTACGCGGTCGATCGTATAGGGTTTGTCGATCATTGGCACGGCGGCGAATTCGGGCGGCGGCGGATCGACGTGACCGCCGCTGGCGAGGACGAACGGAATGCCATGCTCGCGCAATCGCGCGGCCACCGGCCAGACACTCTCGCCCTTCAAATTCACATCGAGGATGGCGACGTCGAAATTCGGCGATTCGCAGGCGGCCAGTGCTTCGCCGACGGTTTCGCAGATCGCGGCGACCTGATGCCCCAGAGACAGGAGGAAATCCTCCAGCATCATAGAGATCAATGGTTCGTCCTCGACGATCAAGATGTTACGCTGATTACCCACGATGCGAGTGAATAGCAGTCGTTTCGGTCATGACTAGTGCTATTTTGCAGGGGCGGTGGCGAGCGCCACCCGAACCGCTTCGGCAAGCTCGATCATCGAGAAGGGTTTGGGCAGGAACGCGACATTGTCGATGTCGATCGATTTGCGCAATTGCTCCTCGGCATAGCCCGACATGAACAGGATCGGCAGGTCGGGCCAGTCCTTGCGCGCCGCGCGAACCATCGTCGGTCCGTCCATCACCGGCATGACGACATCGCTGATCAGCAAATCGACCGGTTCGCCGCTGGCGAGCAACTCGAGCGCATCCTCGCCATTGCTCGCGCTCATCACCTTGTACCCGTGGCGGGTCAGCCCGCGTTCGGTGACGGTGCGCACCATATGCTCGTCCTCGACCAGCAGGATGGTGCCCGAGCCCCACAATTCATTCTCCTTCGGCTTGGCCGGGAGCCGCGCCTTCGTCGCGCGCACCTCGGCTTCATGCGCGGGCAGGTAGATGGTGAAGCAGGTCCCCTTCCCGACGGTCGAATCGGCGAAGATATAGCCGCCCGACTGCTTGACGATGCCGTAGACGGTCGACAGGCCAAGCCCGGTGCCCTTGCCGACTTCCTTGGTGGTGAAGAACGGTTCGAATACCTTGCCGAGCACGCCCGGCGCGATGCCGGTGCCGCTGTCGGTGATCGACAGTGCTGCATAATCGGCGACGGGCAAGATGTCGGAGCCAAGCTCGGCAACCTGATCGGCTTTCACCGAATAAGTCTGGATGGTGAGCGTTCCGCCGCCCTTGCCGGCCATTGCGTCGCGGGCATTGACCGCGAGGTTGACGATGACCTGTTCGAGCTGGCCGGGGTCGGCGCGCACCGGAAACAGGTCGCGGCCATGCTTGAGCGCGAGCTGCACCGTCTCGCCGAGCAGGCGTTTGAGCAAATGCGACACTTCCGACACGACGTCGGGCAGCTGGAGCACTTGCGGGCGCAAGGTCTGCTGGCGCGAGAAGGCCAGCAATTGCCGGGTCAGGCCGGCGGCGCGGTTGGAGTTGGACTTGATCTGCTGGATATCGTCATAATCGCTGTCGCCCGGCGTATGGCGCATCAGCATCAGGTCGCAATGGCCGATGATGGCGGTCAATATGTTGTTGAAATCATGCGCCACGCCGCCCGCCAGCTGGCCGACCGCCTGCATCTTGGTCGCCTGCGCCACCTGGCGCTTGAGCTTCGCCTCCTCGCTATTGTCCTTGAGCAATAAAAGCACCGCCGCATCGCCGAGCCCGCGCAGGCCCGCGACGGTCAGCGCCACCGACTCGCCCGGCTGGGCATTGAGCTGGATCGGCAGATCGCGCGACATTGCCGGGCCGCGCGCGTTGCGCCGCACCGCATCGGCCACTGCCGCCTTGTCGTCCTTGGAGACGAGATCGCCGGGATAGACGGTGGCATGGTCGTCGGTGATCCCGCCGGCGACCTTGAACGCCTTGTTCATCGTCAGGAAGCGACCGTCGCGATCGACCAATGCAAGCCCGAGCGGGAGAAGTTCGAGCAATGCCTGGACATTGGAACTGTCGGGCTGGGACGGCTCGGCGCGGTCGATCAGCAGCATCAGCCCGGCGCCATCGCCCTGCTCGCTATCAACCGGGACATGGACGAGGCGCATCGGCGGCGCGCGATCGCCTTCGCTGACCAGCCGCAAGCTATCGTCGCGGGCATCGACCAGTTCGGCAAAGTGGAGCGGGCCATCGGGGGCCGCGCCCGCCGCGGGACTGATCGCGCGCTCGATGAAACTGCGGTTGCCAGCGACCACCAGCCCGTCCGAGTCGACTGCTGCAGCCAGCACCCCGCTGCGCGCGAACAATTCGCCCTCGACCCCCGCGATGCGCTTGACCAGGGTGTCGAGCAAATCGGGCTCGCCGCGCTCGAAGCGCCACAGCAACAAGTCGCCGCGCGCGCCGACCCGCTCGACCCGCACTGGTGCCGACTGGTCGCGCAGGGATAGCGCCGCCGCCCCCGCCTGTCCGTCGCGCCACGCCGCAGCGCGAAGATCGCATAGCGAATCGCGCGCGGCATCGGTTCCCCCGACATCCTCGGGCAGGCTATCGCCGAACCGGGTTCGATACGGCGCATTGGCCGACAGCAAGCGGCCGCTTGCATCGCTCAACGCGGCACCATCGCGCGAGAGGTTGAGGATCGCCGCGGCAAGCCCGAAATCGGGCACCGGCAGCGGCGCTACGGTGAATCCGGCACGCACCGAACGACGCTCGAGCACGAACGCCGCGACCAGCATCGCCACTACCCCGGCAAGAAACAGGCCGGCGAACATCGGCTCGCCAACCGCCGCGAACAGCAGCGCGCCGCTCCCCGCCGCCGCCGCGACCAAAGCCGGCACCAGCCAGCTCATCCCGCCCGGCGGTTCGGCTTCAAGGAGGGCGATCTGCCGGTCGAGCATCTAGGCTTGGGCCTGCATCACCAAATTTTCACGCGCGATTCGGGGGCAAGATACAAAATCTGACCCGGCTGCGCACCGAACGCGCCGTACCAGGGGTCCATGTTGCGAACCACCGCGACGCGCTGTTCGGACGGGCTGTGCGGATCGGTGATCAGCCGCTGACGAAGATTGGCCTCGCGATAATTACGCCGCCATACCTGCGCCCAGCCAAGATAGAAGCGCTGGTCGCCGGTCATTCCGCCGATCACGGGTGCCTGGGCGCCGCCGAGCGAATGGCGATAGGCGTCATAGGCCACGGTCACCCCGGCAATGTCGCCGATATTCTCGCCCAAGGTGAAGGCACCCTTGACGTTCGCGCCGGGGAAAATTTGATAGGCGTCATATTGCGCCACCAAGCGCTTGGTCAGCGCCTCGAACGACTTGCGGTCGGCGTCGGTCCACCATTCGTTCAATCGGCCGCGCTCGTCATATTTGGCCCCTTGGTCATCGAAATGATGGCTGATTTCATGGCCGATGACCGCGCCGATTCCGCCATAATTGACCGCCGGGTCGGCATTGGGATCGAAGAATGGCGGTTGCAGGATCGCCGCTGGAAATACGATCTCCTGCATTCCGAAATTGGCGTAGGCGTTGACCGTCATCGGGGTCATCCCCCACTCCCACCGGCGGATCGGCTGGCCGAGCTTGGAGATATTGTCATTGTGCGCCCATTCGGTGGCACGCAGCGCGTTGCCGAGCGCATCGCCGGGACGGATCTCGAGCGCCGAATAATCCTGCCACCGGTCAGGATAGCCGATCTTGGTGGTGAAATTGGCGAGCTTGGCGCGGGCGCGGACCTTGGTTGCGGGCGCCATCCACACCAGTCCGTCGATCCGCCGTCCCATCGCGTCGACGACATTGCGCACCAATTCATCGGCCTTGGCCTTGGTTTCGGGCGGATAATGCTTGGCGACGTAGAGTTTGCTGACGTCGTCGGACAGCGCGCCAGTGACGAAATCGACCCCGCGCTTCCAGCGCAACTGCTGTTCCGGAGTACCCGATAGGGCCGTTCCGAAGAATGCGAAGGATTCCTTGTCATAGGCGGCAGGCAGCACCGCAGCATAAGTGTCGAGCGTGCGAACCATCAATTGGTCTTTCAGCACTTGCAGCGGTGCTCGGGCGACCAGTCGGGCGATCCCGCCGACCGCGCTGGGCTGGGCGACAATGACTTCGCTGACCGTGACTCCGCTGTCGGCAAGGTAGCGCCTGAAGTCGAAGCCCGGAGCCATTGCGGCAAGTTTGGCGACCGACATCAGATTATAGGTCTTGGTCGCGTCGCGGCTGTCGGTGCGGGTCCATTGGGCGCGGGCGATGGCAGTCTCATATGCGAGGATCGTCTTGGCGCGCGCAGCCGCATCGGGGCGACCGGCAAGGCTTAGCACATTGGTCAGATGAATCAGATATTGCGCCCGGGTAGCGGCGATCTTGGGATCGTTGGAGAGATAATAATCGCGGTCGGGCATACCGATTCCGCTCTGCCCCATCTGGGCGACATAGCGATCGGGATTCTTGTCGTCCTGCCCGACATAGAAACCGAACGGCCCGCCGACGCCGCGGCGGCCGGCCTTGGCGGCGAGCGCGGCATAAGCGGCATTGTTCGGCAAGGCGTCGATCTCGTCGAGCCATGGCTTGATCGGGGTCAGCCCCTTTGCTTCGATCGCGGCGGTGTCGAGATACGCGGCATAAGCGATCCCGGTCTTGTTGGCGGGATCCTTGGCGGCTTCCTCGACGATCACGCGGGTGCGCTCCTTCGACAGATCGTCGAGCATCCCGAACATTCCGAAATTGGCCTTGTCTGCGGGAATCGGCGTGTTCTTCGCCCAAGTGCCATTGGCGTAGCCATAGAAATTATTACCCGGAAGGACGGTTGAATCCATTCCGGCCTGGTCGAACCCGAATTCGCCAAGCTGCGCGCGCGGCACGGCAGGTTCGGGCGCCGCGGCCTCGGCTAGCGGCGCTTCCGGCGCGATCATCGGGGCTGGCGCGGTGGTTGTCGCGCAACCCGCGAGGATGGTGGTGGTGGCCAGGATCAGGCTGAGCTTGTTCATCAATGACTCCAATACAATAGTCCGAAAATTCGCGCGCGTCGTGTCTGGTCTAGACCCGCACCGGCTCCAGCGGCAAACGACAATCGACTGGGCCAGGACGACGAACGACCGGAGCGCCAGCTCAGCCGCGGTTCCGCATGATCCGGCCCTGCTCGCGCTTCCAGTCGCGTTCCTTGATTACCTCGCGCTTGTCGTGGACCTTCTTGCCGCGCGCCAGTGCAAGCTCGATCTTGGCCCGCCCGCGCGAATTGAAATAGATCGACAGCGGGACGAGAGTCAGCCCCTGGCGGTTGATCGCACCGTGCAATTTGTGGATTTCGCGCGCCTTGAGCAGCAACCGGCGGCGGCGGCGCGGCTCATGGTCGGCATAGCCG
>JAJAZM010000072.1 GCA_026785645.1 Sphingomonas bacterium
AGGTGCAGCAGGCCGAGGCCCGCGCCGGGATCGAGCGCGCGCAGGCCGATCAACAGGCACCGATCGTCACGACGGTGGAGCCCAAGGCGACTTGGTACCCGGCCGAGGATAATCATCAGGATTATTGGGCCACCGAAGGCCAGCGCAATCCTTACTGCATAGCCATCATCCCGCCCAAGCTGGCCAAATTGAGGAAGAGCTTCCAAGCAAAGTTGAAGAGCGAGACGGCGGCAAGCTAGATAGTGTGCCGAAGGGGAAACAGTAAATAAGAATCAGCTGGTTAGCGCGTCAAAAGAAGTTGAACCGCAGCATCGGATATGGCAGCCAAGTCCAACGGCAGCGTCCTGCTGACCGTTTGTGGGGGTACTTTTCCATTGAATAACATTCTTAAGAGCTGCGGCCTCGCCGTGGCTGTAATCAGCTTGTCCGCTTGCGCGACGATCACGCGCGGTACCAAGGAGACCTTCAAGGTCGTCACCACGCCGAACGCTGCAGCGGTTGCCTTGTCGACCGGTGAACGCTGCACCAGCCCGTGCAGCCTGAAGCTGAAGCGTAAGACCGAGTTCACGGTTACCGCGACCAAGAGCGGCTACAAGCCCGCCACGGTCAAGATCGAGAGCAAGATCAAGGGCGGCGGCGTGGCCGGAGCGGCTGGCAACATCATCTTCGGGGGAATCATCGGCGGCGTGGTCGACGGCACCAACGGGTCGATGCGCGATCTGACGCCGAACCCGCTGTACATGACGTTGCAGCAGGCCGACGGAAGCCCCGCTGCCTCGCTCGAAACGGCGGTTCCGACGACTGCAGTTGCGGCCGAGTCGATCAGCGAAGCGCCTGCAGCGGCGAGCGATGGCGCGGCCGTCGCGGTTCCTGCACCCGGCAGCGAATAAGCTCGTCGACAGTGGTTGAAGGAAAGGGGCGGCTCCGGTCGCCCCTTTTTTTTATGCGCTTGGCGTGGCGGCGCGTTGCAGCCGGTCGCGGAGGGCGGTGCCGATGCCCTCGTCCGGGATTGGGGCGACCGAAATGCGCGGCTTGGGCGATTCGTCGGCCACATGGAGCAGGTCGAACAGCCGCGCGGCGGCTTGGGTGAGGTCGCCGCTTTCGCTTAAGTTCGAATCTCCCGCGACCTTGCCAAAGCCGATCAGATACTCGCCGTCGCGGGCCTCGGTTGCATCGAGGCGCAGCGGTTTCGACGGGGCATAATGGCTGGCCATCATGCCCGGTGCTTCAATCCCTTCCGACGACGTTTTCGAATCGATTAGGGGCGCGTCGATTTCGATCGGCCCGCGCCGCAATAAACGAATCTCACCGCCGGTCGCGGCGACAATGGTCGATTCGATGCCGCGCTCGGTGGCGCCGCCGTCGATCACCAGCGCGATTTTTCCGCCGAGGCTGGCGACGACATGGGCGGCGCGGGTCGGGCTGATCCGGCCGCTGGCATTGGCCGACGGCGCAGCGAGCGGGCGGCCGGTCGCCTCCAGCAATGCTTGCATCGCCGGATGCGCAGGAACCCTGAGCGCGATGGTGCCGAGCCCCGCTGTCGTCAGCGCCGCAATCCCGTTGTCAGCGCGCGCCGGAACGACGATCGTCAGCGGCCCCGGCCAATGCGTCTCGACCAGCGCGCGCGCGTCGTCATTGAACACCCCTAGACGCTCCGCCGCCGCCAGATCGGGGACGTGGACGATCAGAGGATTGAAGCTGGGGCGACCTTTGGCGGCATAAATCCGCGCTACAGCCGCGGCATTGGTGGCATCGGCGGCGAGGCCGTAAACCGTCTCGGTCGGAACCGCGACCGGCTCCCCCGCCAGCACCAGCTCCGCGGCGCGGGCGATGCCCGAATCGTCGAACGGCAATAATAGGGTGTCTGGCGGGGTCATGGCGCGCTCGCTATGGCATGCGCCTGTTTCCATCAAGGTAGTCTGCCCATGACCTTCCGTTGCCCCGTCCACGACCAGCGCCTGGTGCTCGACCATGTCGTGCGCATCGGTGAGCTCAGCAACGATCTCGAAATGGTCGGCGCGGTGCTCGATGGCGCGGCGCAACTGGCGGAAGGGCAATTCGCCCCTCTCGACCGGATCGGCGATACCGTCGGATCGCGGATGGTCGATGGCAAGGTCGTTACGCCCGCCGGGTTCAGGGCAGCCTATCAGGCGTTCGTCGACGGTGGCTGGATGACGCTCGCCGCGCCCGGGCAATATGGCGGGCAGGGCTTGCCGCTGGCGCTGTCGGCGGCGCTGATGGAGGATCTCAACGCCGCCAATATCGGCTTCGCTTTGTGCCCGATGTTGTCGATGGGCGCGATCGAGGCGCTCCACCACCATGGCTCGGACGAATTGAAGGAGCGCTATCTGGCCAAGATCGTCTCGGGCGAATGGACCGCGACGATGAACCTGACCGAACCGCAGGCAGGCAGCGACGTCGGCGCGCTCAAGACCAAGGCCGAGCCAAATGGCGACGGCAGCTGGCGCGTGTCGGGAACCAAGATCTACATCACGTACGGCGATCACGACCTCGCCGGGCAGATCATCCACCTCGTCCTCGCCCGCACTCCCGGCGCGCCCGAGGGCACCCGCGGAATCTCGTTGTTCCTCGTCCCCAAGATTTTGCCCGACGGACGCGCCAACGACCTGCATTGCGTGTCGATTGAGCATAAGCTCGGCATCCACGCCTCGCCGACCTGCGTGATGAGCTATGGCGACGCGGGCGGCGCGACCGGCTGGCTGATCGGGGCGGAAAATCAGGGCATGCGCGCGATGTTCACGATGATGAACAACGCCCGCCTCAATGTCGGCCTGCAGGGTGTCGGGATCGCCGAGCGCGCGACCCAGCGCGCCGTGGCTTATGCGCTCGACCGACGGCAGAATGGCAAGGCCATCGCCGACCATCCCGACGTGCGCCGCATGCTGCTGCGGATGCGAGCACTGACGATGGGATCGCGCGCG
>JAJAZM010000073.1 GCA_026785645.1 Sphingomonas bacterium
CCGTCGAGGATCGACCGGCCGAGCGCCGCGACCTGCATCGGTTCCGAGCCAAGTGCGCGGTCGCCGACGATGTCGGTCGCGCCCGGCTGGCGGACGTCGAGCATCGGCAGGCAATCGACATTGACCCCGACTTCGTGAAGCATCAGCCCCAGCGCCCGCGCGTTGACCCGCGCCGCTTCGATCGCGCTCGACGGCGCCAATTGGTAGAGTTTGTCGAACGCTTCCCCGCTGGGGAAGGCCGGCCATTCGGGCGGCCGCATCCGCGCCACCCGCCCGCCTTCCTGGTCGATCAGGATCGGGACGCCGTCCTGCCCTTCGAGTTCGCGCAGGCTGTCGGTTAGCCGGCGAAGCTGCTCGCGGCTCTCGATATTGCGCCGGAAGAGGATATAGCCGGTCGGCTTTGCGTCGCGGAAAAAGCTTGTTTCGTCACGGCTTAGCTCGAGCCCCGCAAGGCCGTAAATCGCCGCCTGCATCACCGCACCACGAAGCAATTCTCGCCGCCTGCGGTCACCGCCGCGCACGCTGCCTTGGCCTCCGCCGCCGACCCTGCCCCGGCCCGCAAGCGGAAACCGCCGCTATACGGCACGACCTGCTTCGACATCGCCGCCACCGCCGGGAAGCGCGACGACAGCATCCGCCACGCGGTCTCGGCCTTGGTGGTCGACCCATAAGCGCCAAGCTGCACCGTCGGCCCCGGCGCAGCGGGCACAACCGGCGCGGCAGGTGATGCTCCCGGTGTGACCGGTGGCGCCACGACCGGCTCCTTGACCTCGTTGGGCGGGATCTTTTTGGGCGCGCCGTCGGGCTCGGGCAGCGGCGGCGGCGGCTCGGTCATCTTGCCGACATCGAGCTGCGCATCGCGGTCCTCGCCCGCGCCGGTGGCGAACGCGGTCCCGCTATCCCCCGCCACATCGAGCCCGCCGGGATCGTCGGGCTGCACCTTGTACGGCCCGGCCTCGGCGCGGATCAGTTCGGGCGGACCCGACCCACCGCTCTGCCGACCAAGATAGAAGGTTGTCCCCGCGACCATCGCCACCGCGATGGCGACCATTACCAACGCCGCCAGCATCTTGCGCGCCGATACCCCGCGCGGCTGGTCCTCGTCATCGACGCCCTCGAGCCACGGCAGCGCCTCATTGTCGCCTGAAGTGGCCCTGTCGTTCATCGCAACCCGCTCCTTCAACCAATCACCAGGCAATGGTCGCCGCTGGCCCGAAGGTTGCGGCAGACGATGCCCGATTGTTGGCGCGAAGTCGTGCCGAGGCGCAAGACATAAAGAATTTGCCCGCGCGGCCTGGTCACCACCGGCACCACCACCCGTGGCATCGATCCGAGCAACGGATAGCGCGCCAGCCGGGTGCGGTAGGCGGCATTGGCGCGCGCCGGATTCTTGAACGCGCCCAACTGGATCACCTGCCCGGCCGGCCCCGGCGACGGCATTTTTGGCCAGGAGCGCGTGGCCGCCGGTCGTGGCGCGGGGCGTCGTTCCTGCGACCCGCGAACTTCCCTGATGCGGGCGGTTTCGATCCCCGCGCTGCGGATCTTGCGTTCGCGAACGACGCGCTTGATTGGCTTTTTCGGGGTGACCAGAGCGACGTTGCGCGCGGCTGGTGAGGGCTTCGCTTCGGCCTTCACAGTCGGCTGGGGAGCGACCGGAGTCGGCGCCGCCACCGGCGCGGTCGTCACCGGTGCAATCGCCACTGCAACCGGACGCGCTTCAGGCCCCGGATCGCGCTGGCCGATATAATAGCCCGCGGTCAGCGCCGCCGCCAACGCCGCAATCGCGCCGACCACCATCCCGGCGCCGCGCTTGTTCGACGCGACCGGTACCGACTTCACCGCCATCGCCTCGCGATACGGCTCGATCCACGGCAGCCGTTCCTCGTCACTGGCCGGCCCGCGATCTGGCATCAGCGCATCTCCTCGGCGGCCTCGACTCCCATCAGGCCAAGCCCGTTCTTCAACACCTGCCCGACGCCCCGCGCAAGCTCGAGCCGCGCGCGGGTCACATCGGGCCGATCCTCGATCAGGAACCGCCGTGCCGGATCGTCATTGCCGCGATTCCACAGCGAGTGAAACGCCGAGGCGAGATCATTGAGATAGAAAGCGATTCGATGCGGTTCATGGCTCAGCGCCGCAGCCTCGATCGCGCGCGGATATTGCGCCGCAACCTTGACCAGCCCAAGCTCCTCGCTGTCGAGCAAAGCGAGATCCGCAGGCGTATCGAGCGACACTCCTGCCTCCGTCGCTTTGCGCTGCAGCGACGCGATCCGCGCATGGGCATATTGGACGTAGAATACCGGATTGTCCTTCGACGCCTCGACCACCTTGGCGAAGTCGAACTCGAGCGGGGTGTCGGCGCGCTTGGTCAGCATGATGAACCGCACCACGTCCTTGCCGACTTCGCGAACGACATCGGCCAGGGTCACGAAATTGCCCGAGCGCTTGGACATTTTGATCGGCTCGCCGGCGCGGAGCAATTTGACCATCTGGACGATCTTGACGTCGAGGTCGACGCGGCCGTCGGTCAGCGCCGTAACAGCGGCCTGGATGCGCTTGACCGTCCCGGCATGGTCGGCGCCCCAGATGTTGACCAGATGGTCGGCCTTCTCGGCCTTCTGCAAATGATAGGCCGCGTCGCCGCCGAAATAGGTCCAGCTGCCGTCCGATTTCTGCAGCGGGCGATCCTGGTCGTCTCCGAATTGCGAGGAGCGGAACAGGGTCAGCTCGACCGGCTCCCACTCGTCCTCCTCGTCGAGGCTCTTGGGCCGCTCGAGCACGCCCTGGTAGACCAGCCCCTTGGCGTCCAGCGCCGCCATCGCCCGATCGGGGCCGCCCGCAGCAGCAAGCTCGGCCTCCGACGCAAACAAATCGTGGTGGATCCCGAGCAGCGCAAGATCGGCCTTGATCAGCACGATCATCGCCGCGACCGTCTTGGTCTTGAACAGCTGCAGCCAGTCGGGCTCGGGCGCATCGACAAACTTGTCGCCAAACTCCGCCGCCAGCGCCTGGCCCACCGGAACGAGGTAATCCCCCGGATACAGCCCTTCGGGAATCTCGCCGATGTCGTGGCCCAGCGCCTCTCGATACCGCAGGTGCGCCGAACGGGCGAGCGTATCGACCTGGCTTCCGGCATCGTTGACATAATATTCGCGGGTGACGACGAACCCGGCGGCCTCGAGCAGGCTGGCCAGCGCATCGCCGACCACTGCGCCGCGGCAATGGCCCATGTGCATCGGCCCGGTCGGGTTGGCCGAGACATATTCGACATTGACCCGCTCGCCCTTGCCCACGCTCGACCGGCCATAAGCCGCGCCCTCGGTCAGGATCGTCGCCAGCTCGTCGCGCCACGCCGCCTGGTCGAGCCGCAGATTGATGAACCCCGGCCCGGCAATCTCGACCCCGGTGACCCCCGGCAATGCCTCCAGCTTGGGAGCGATCAGTCCGGCCAGCGCGCGCGGATTGGTCGCGGCGGCCTTGGCCAGCACCATCGCCGCATTGGTCGCAAGATCGCCATGCGCCGGATCGCGCGGCGGTTCGACCGCGACATTCTTGCGGTCGAGATCGCCGGGCAACGCGCCCTCGGCAACAAGCTGATCCAGCACCCCGTCGAGGAGCGCGCCATAATGGGCATAAAGTGACATGGCCGCCCTCTAGCGCAGCGGCATGGCCTCGTCACCCGTCCGATGGTCGAACAACGCCCACACCACCAGCGCCGCAAGCGCCGCGCCGACCAGTTGCGCGACGATGAACCCGGGCGCGTCGTGCGGGGCGATTCCGGAGAAACTGTCGGTCAGGCTGCGGGCGACGGTGATTGCGGGGTTGGCGAAGCTGGTCGAGGAAGTGAACCAATAGGCGGCGGTAATGTACAGCGCGACGCTCGCCGGTATGGCCTCGGGGCGATGTTTCGCCGTCCCCCAGATGGTCAGCACCAGCCCGAAGGTCGCGATCGCCTCGCCGAGCCATTGTCCGCCACCGGTCCGTGCCTTGTCCGAAACCTGTAGCAGCGGCAGGTCGAACATCGCATGTGCCGCGATCGCCCCGGCAATTCCGAACAGCAATTGCACCACGATGTACGCGGCGGCATCGCGCCACGAAATTTCGCCGCGCGACGCCGCGACCAGACTCACCGCAGGATTCATCTGCGCCCCCGAAATCGGCCCGAGCATGGTGATCAGCACGAACAATATCGCCCCGGTCGCGGCGGTATTGCCGATCAGCGCGACGGCGTTGTTTCCGCCGGCCAGCGCCTCGGCCATGATCCCCGAGCCGATGACGGTCGTGAACAGGAAGAACGAGCCGAGCCCCTCGGCCACCAGTCGCCGACCGAGCGGCGGCACGTCAGCCGGCATGCGTTGGGTGATCGGCGGTGGCGCCAATGTCGCGCAGCCGACGGCTCAGGCTGAGCTCGTCGATGCTGTCCAGCGGCAAGGCCAGGAACAATTGGATTCGCCGCTGCATCGCCTGATAGGCATTCCAGAACGCCTGCCGCTGGCCCTCGCCCTCTTCCTCAACCGCCGCCGGATCCTCGATCCCCCAATGCGCGGTCATCGGCTGGCCCGGCCAGATCGGGCAGGTTTCGCCCGCCGCATTGTCGCACACGGTGAACACGAAATCGAGCTCGGGGGCGCCTACGCGGGCGAATTCGTCCCAGCTCTTGGAGCGCAATCCTTCGGTCTCGATGCCCAGGTGACGCAGCAGGCTGAGCGCCGCAGGGTGAACCGCGCCCTTAGGATAGCTGCCCGCCGAATAAGCACGAAATCGCCCCTTGCCCTCGCGGTTGAGGATCGTCTCGGCGAGGATCGAGCGCGCCGAATTGCCGGTGCACAGGAACAGCACGTTGTAGGTTTTGTTGGTCATGGCGCTCACCCGCAGTTGTCGGTGGACGTTGCGGTCGATGCCATCGCAGGGGCGCAGCAATTGCTCGCCGCAGCACTGGCCGACATCGCGCCCAAAGCCGGACTGTCGCCGTAGACCGTCGCTTCACCATTGGTGAGAAACGCTTCCCACACCACGCCGTCAGGGTCGGTGATCCAAGATTTTTCGCTGGTTGCGTAGCAGCAGGTGGTGGCGCCTTCCTCGAGCATCGGCCGATCGGCGGCCTTCATCCGCCCGTAAACTTCGGCCAGCTCGCGATCATTGTCGGCCTGGATGCCGATATGCTCTATCCCCTTGGCCGCGTGATTTTCCGACGAGATGGCGAAATTGACCCGCGGGTCGTCGAGCATCCATTTGGCATAATCGGGCTTGGTCACGCTCGGATCCTCGCCGAATAGCGACGAATAAAAAGCAATCGACTGGTCTAGATCGGACACCCCGACATGGACGTGAAAGCGTTTCATGCTGATTCCTTTTCAAGTGTCGCGGAGGCTGGCGCACATCCAGCGCCGCCGCAGCAATTTTCCATGAGATAAGCGACCAGCCGGTCCATCGCGCGATAGTCGGCGCTGTAGATTAGCGAGCGCCCGACGCGGCGCTGTTCGATCAGGCCCGAGCGAGTGAGGTGGCCAAGGTGGAACGACAAGGACGAATTGGGGATGTCGATGGCGCGCGCCAGATCACCCGCCGCCATGCCCTCGGCCCCGGCCTGAACCAACAGCCGGAACAGCTTCAGGCGATGCTCCTGCGCCAGCGCGCCCAACGCATCGATCGCCTGTCCCGCCTGCATCTCCGCATCCCAACGTTTCGACTATCATCGAAATGTCAGCCACAGCTTCGCCTGTCAAACGTTATTTCGATCTTAGTCGAAATATCAGCCTAGGTTCGAGGCGCCGCGACCGTTGCGCGCGCCGCGTTCAGATCCCGCCAGTTGGGCGCCAGCTTCAGCGCGGCGTCATATTTGGCCAGCGCTTCGGCACGCTTGCCCTGGGCAGCGAGCATGTCGCCCCAGCTCTTGAGCGGCTCGGCCCAGTTTGGCGCGAGCCGGACCGCTTCCTTGAGCTTCACTTTGGCGGATTCATACCGCCCCGCCTTGGCCAGCAGCCGCCCCCAGTCGGCGAAAGCGGCGGGCAAACGCGGGCCGAGCTTGGCGGCGGCGAGATACCATGATTGCGCGCGCCGCCGGTCGCCCCGCGCCTCGTCCACCAGCCCGCGCGTCCGCACGCAGTCATAGCAATCGAGCGGGGTCCGCCCGATCAGCGCCGCAGCCTCGTCGGTGCGGCCGAGCATCGCCAAAACCCGCGCTTCCCGAGGCCAGACAGTCGTCGGACTGGTTGCGACATAATAGTTGCGATCCAGGGATGACGCATTGCGCTTGGCGCGGGCCGCGCGCAATTCGTCGAGTGCTTTGGCCAACGCCGGGCCCGCTCCGCGAGCCATTTCGCCGTCGATGCGATACGTGATCCTCATGAAAGCGGCTTCGTCCGCAGTGAGGACGCCTTCAGGCTTCGGATCAAACCCCAGCGCCGGACCTGGATCATTGCGCGTCAACGCCGCGTCGATCCGCGCCGATGGTGCCCTGATGCTCATCGACGATGCCGAGGCCTCGAGGCAGTCCGCCGCCTGGTCGACGCTGACCGGATCGCGCAGCGCCTGACCCAAATCGCTCTGCTTCTGGCACCCGTTGGCGGCGACGATCCGCGCATCATATTCCTTGCCGACGTTGAGCGAAGCATAACGCCGGTGGAGGTCGACCATCCGCTGGTCATGGCCGAGCAATTGATGCGCGGACCCAAGGTTTCCGATCGCCGGCAACATGTCGGGATCGATCGCCAGCGCCTTGTTGGCCATTGCGATCGAACCGCGGAAATCGCCTTCGCTGCGCAGCGTCACCGACAGGCCGTTATACGCCCATTTACGTTCCATCGCCGATTCATGATTGGTCAGCCGCGTTAGCGCTGCCAGGCGCTCGGCCCTGCGCTCGGGCGCGTCTAGGGAGATCGCATGGCGGTAGGGCTGAGTCCTCGCGTAGATCAGCTCGGCGCCCTGGCTGACCAGCGCGTCGAGATCGCCATCCTTGCTGACGAACCGGCGACCCGGCTGGCTGCCGACGCGCGCGGTCAGCGCTAGCCCGGCGGGGGTCTCGATCACCTCGCCCGAAATGCGCGTTTCCTTGCCCAGCCAGCCACGCAGCAACTTCCACA
>JAJAZM010000074.1 GCA_026785645.1 Sphingomonas bacterium
AAGTCGGGCATCCACGGTTTCACCAAGGCTTTGGCACAGGAAGGCGCGCGCAACGGCGTGACCGTCAACGCCATCGCGCCGGGCTATATCGATACCGACATGGTCGCCGCGGTGCCGCCCGAAGTGCTCGGCAAGATCATCGCCAAGATCCCCGTCAACCGGCTCGGCAAGGCAACCGAGATCGCCCGCGGCGTGGCGTTCCTGGTCGGCGAGGATGCCGGCTTCGTCACCGGGTCGACGCTGTCGATCAACGGCGGGCAACATATGTATTGATGGGCTTCGGCGTGCCTACCAAGCGGTCGGTGACGATCGCCGGACATGAGACGTCGATCAGCCTCGAGCCAACCTTCTGGACGGCGCTCGAGGCGGCGGCGGTGGAGCGCGGTTTGCCGCTCAACGCGTTGATCGCGGGGATCGATGTCGAGCGGCTCGACAGCGCGCCGCCGCCCAATCTCACCTCGGCGATCCGCCAGTGGCTATTTGCGCACGCCGGCAGCAGCGGCGGCGGTGCGGACGGCTGAGGCGAAGGCGACACCCTTGTCGGGTGCGTGATGGAGGAACAGCGCCGGCTCGATCAGCTCCAGTTCCATGATCTTCAGCGCGCCAACCGCATTGGCGATCATGTCGGCCCGGGCGTAGAGCGCGGGCGCCGGGGCCACGGCCAGCGCGGCCATCGCAAGCTCGATCGAGCCGCGCGGCGGGACGGCAAATTGGTCGGCCCCGCCAAGATGCGGCTGGACCCTGAAGTCGCCCGCCATCGGGGTCTTGAGCACCGCATGGCTGAATTTGCCGCCGAACAGGATGATCGACCATTCGCCCGCCGCGATGCTCGGCTGGAAGGTCTGGACCATCATCCGCTGGCCAGCGACATCGTCGGGAATCGGATCGTCCACGCGCAATCGATAGGTACCGAATGCGCCGGCCGAAATCGGCGGCTTGATCACCAGCTCGATCGCCCCGAGCTTGGCCCCCGCGCCGCGAAGCGAGCGCGCATCGAGCGCATCGACTTCGACCGTGGTAACGGTCGGCACTCCCCTCGCACCAAGCTCGCGAAGATACGCCTTGTCGCCGTTCCAGCGCAGCAAGGCTGGCGGGTTGAGCAACGGCCAGCGCTCTACTTCGGCGCGCTTCAGTAACGCCAGCCAGCGCGGATAATCGAGGTTATAACCCCAGGCGACGAGCGGCAGGATCAGGTCGAAAGCCGTCACGTCGCCGACCTCGGTCCACGCCACCGGCACGACCTCGATCCCGATCTGCTTGAGGATCCCCGCCTCGACATCGTAGGTCCAGGCAAAAGGCTCTGGATAGCCCGGGGCAGGGACCAGCAACGCGACCCGCATGCGGCTCATCGAGCGAGCAGGATTCTCGCCTGGCTCGCAATCTGCGCAAGCATCGATGCGGTTACCGCGCCGGCGGTCTGCGCCTGCGAGATCAGCTTGCGGAACTGGTCGATCCGTGGGCCGTGGCGCTCGATCCAGCGCTCGGTGGCTCCCGTCGGATCGCCGTCACGACCGCGCGCCAGGAATTCGAGCCGCAATTGCTCGAAATCGCGTTCGAGACCGGCGACCAGCAATCGTTCCCAATGGTCGGTCGGCTCGAACCGCGCGACCTGTTGCTGCGCCCAGTCGAGCCCGAGCGCTTCGCCCAGCCGGGTGTAGGCCTTGGTCAGCATTTGCGCGTCGAGCTCGCGCTTGGCGGCCAGCGCCGAAATCCCGAATACACCATCGAGCTCGAACACCCGAACCAGCCCGTCGACAATCGCCTCGTCGGCCCCGAGCCCGATCAAATGCTCGCGCCGGGCGACCGACTCGTTACGCACTTGGCTGCGGATCAGCTTGGTCGTCGCGGCGGCAATCTTGCCCACTGCCGGACCGAGCAAATCGACCAGTTCGCTGACTTTTTGTTCGGCGCTGGTCGAGCGCAAAATATCGGAGACGTGGCTTCGGACCGAGCGCGCGGCGACCCGGAACAGCTCGATTCGAACCGCCTCGGGGACTGCGGCAGATTCGATCCGGTGCCACAATTTGGGCAGGTCGAGCAGATGCTCGGCGGCGAGGAAGGCCGTCGCGACCTGGCCAAGCGAGGCGCCTTCTTCCTCGGTCAGGCTGAGCGGAATGCTCGGACCCAGCCGGTTGACGATCCGGTTGGCGACCTTGGTCGCGAGAATTTCGTGGCGCAGCCGGTGCGTGCGGATCGCGTCGCCATGGGCTTTCTGCATCGGCCGTGGGAATGCCGCGAACAATTGCGGCTCGAGCAACGGATCGTCGGCCAGCTTCAGCTTCTCGATCGCAGCCTGAAGCGCGAGCTTGGACATCGACAGCACGATTGCCAGCTCGGGGCGGCTCAGTCCGCGCTGGTCGAGCGCCCGGCGAAGCAAAACGTCGCTGGTGCTCAGGCCCTCAACCTTGCGATCGAGCCGACCGCTGGCCTCGAGCAATTCGATCGCCCGGACATATTCGGGCAGCGCCTTGGCACCCCCCGCCTCGGCAATCGACAGCGCGAGGCTCTGCAGCCGATTGTCCTCGAGCACCAGCTCGGAAACTTCGTCGGTCATGCTGACCAGCAGGTTGTTGCGTTTGGTCTCGGTCAACCGGCCGTCGCGCATTTCGCGATTGAGCGCGATCTTGATGTTGACCTCATTATCCGAGCAATCGACCCCGGCACTATTGTCGATGAAGTCGGTGTTGATCCGGCCACCATGTTGCGAAAATTCGATCCGCGCCGCCTGGGTGATGGCAAGGTTGGCACCTTCGCCGATCGCCTTGGCTCTGATCTCGCTGGCATCGACCCGAAGCACGTCATTGGCCGGATCGCCAACATCGCTGTGCGGCTGGGTCGACGCCTTGATGTACGTTCCGATGCCACCGAACCAGATCAAATCAACCTGGGCTTTGAGGATCGCGGTGATCAAGCCGTTGGGGTCGATCTCGGGCAGTTCGATACCGAGCGCAGTTTGCGCTTCCCTGGTCAGTTTGATCGACTTTTGCGAGCGCGGGACGATCATTGCGCCTCTCGACAGCGCCTTGCGATTATAATCATCCCAGCTCGAGCGCGGCAGGTTGAACATTCGGTTGCGTTCTTTCCAGCTCCTGGCTGGATCGGGTTCGGGATCGATGAAAATGTGGCGATGGTCGAACGCCGCGATCAGCTTCAGCGTCTTGGACAGCAGCATTCCATTGCCGAACACGTCGCCCGACATGTCGCCGCAGCCGACCACCTTGATCGGGTCCGACTGGACGTCGATGCCATGCTCGAGGAAGTGGCGCTGGACTGAAATCCACGCGCCCTTGGCGGTAATCCCCATCGCCTTGTGATCATAGCCGTTCGAGCCGCCGCTGGCGAACGCGTCGCCGAGCCAGAAGGCGCGATCGAGCGCAATTCCGTTGGCCACGTCGGAGAAGGTTGCGGTGCCCTTGTCGGCGGCGACCACGAAATAGGGGTCGTCGCCGTCATGGAGCACGACCTTGGCGGGGTGGATGATCTTGTCGTCGACGATATTGTCGGTGACCGACAGCAAGGCGCGAATGAATATCTTGTAGCTGCTGGTGCCTTCGGCAAGCCAGGCGTCGCGATCGATTGCCGGGCTCGGCAATTGCTTGGGGTAGAAACCGCCCTTGGCACCGGTCGGCACGATCACTGCATTCTTGACCAGCTGAGCCTTCATCAGCCCGAGGATCTCGGTGCGGAAATCGTCGCGCCGGTCGGACCAGCGAAGCCCGCCGCGAGCGATCGGGCCGCCGCGCAAATGGATGCCCTCGACGCGCGGCGAATAGACCCAGATTTCGCGATAGGGGATTGGCGCGGGAAGCCCCGGCACCTGTTTCGAATCGATCTTGAACGCCAATGCTTCGGCGGCGGCCGGGGCGAAGGCGTTGGTGCGCAAGGTTGCGCCAACCACCGATCGCATCAGCCTGAGAATGCGGTCGTCGTCGATGCTTCGAACATCCTTCAACGCATCGTCGAACGCGGCCGCAGCAGCAATTGCCTCGGTCTCGCGTTTTCCCTTGATCGAGGGATCGTGCATCGCGCAGAACAAGCCGACCAGCGCCTTGGTGGCGACCGGCGCCCGGCCCAGGGCATCGACCACGGTGATCAGCGAATAAGCGACCCCGATCTGCCGCGTATAGCGGAACCACGCGCGCAGCCAGACCACCGCGTTGGGGGTCACGCCGGCGCTGATGATCAGCTGGTTGAAGGCATCATTTTCGGCCTCACCACGGAGCACGCAGGCGATTGCTTCCTCGATGATCGCGGCCCGGTCGGCCAGCCGCGCGGCGACCGAGCCATCGGCCATGACCAGCGAGAATTCGTAGATATTGGCGCCCACGCGATCAAGCTGGGTCGGGGTTTCCTTGAGCACGGTGAAGCCGAAAAACTCGAGCACCGGGACGACGTCCGATAGCGGCACCAGCCCGCCGCGCTTGTACAGCTTTAGCCGCAATTGCTCGGGCGGGTCATGGGCGAGGCGGTAGAGGCGGATCGAACGCTGGTGCTCGTCGGCCAGCGAGTCGAGGCGCAATATGTCGGCTGCGGCATCGTCGGCCGGATAACGCGAGCAATAGGCTTCGGGCAGCGCGCCGCCGTAAGTCAGCGTCAGCCGCCGTGCCTGTCCGGCTCCGACCTGGTCGGCCAGCCGTTCCTCGAGCGTCGGCAGGAAGCCGCGTACCATGTCGTATAATTTGCGGTTGAGCGCTCCGGCGTCGGGGGTGTTGCGGTCGGCGTCGATGGTAAAGGTGTAGCGCAGCAAGGCGAGATCGCCGTCGCCGAGATCGACCGACCACGCTTTTTGCGTGCCGTCCGCGGCCGTGCCGATCATCTCGCCGATCGCCAGCCGGCGAACGGTCGACAATTCTTCGCGCGGCAACCACACGAAGGCGAACAGATGGCCGCGCAGGATCGAGCGGACCAGCACCAGGATCGGTTGCGGCCGGTCGGCCAGCGTCATTGCGGCGATCACCAGCTTGCGGACGCTGTCGCGGTCGAGGTTGAGGATCAAATCGTGCGGCAATGCGGACAAGGCATGGCGCAGCGCTTTTCCGCTATGGCTCGACGGATGGTAGCCGAAGCTTTCGTCGAGATCCTTGAGGATCTGGCGAAGCAGCGGGATCTGCTCGACCGGAGCGCTGAGCGCCTCGCTGGTCCACAACCCGACATGGACTCCGATCGCGGTGATCTTGCCCTTCTCGCGGATCGGGACCGCGACCAGGTCGAGCGGGACCCGGCGGTGGATGGTCGACTTGCGGTCGGCCTTGGCCATCAGCGGCACCTGGCCCCCCGCCTCGAAGTAACGGATCGCGCCTTCACAACCACCTTCATCAGTCGGCTCGCCCGCAAACCGGAACAAGCCGAGCCCGTCGCTGCCTTCCTTGCCCGGCCGTTCGACTTCGAACCCGGCAAGCGTCATTGCCCCGTCAGCGAACCAGCGAAGCAAGGCAGCGCCCTCCGCATCCTCGGTCGCTTCGGCATCGTCGCGCATGCGCCTCTGCATCGCCTTCCAGTCGGCCACCGAGGCGCGGACATCGGCCAGCACCTGGGCGAGCTCGGCGCGCAAGGCCGAGCGGGTCCGCGCGTCGGCGCGGTCGAGGTCCATGTAGATGATCGATTCGGTCGCGCCTTGCCCGAGCGCGGTGAGGTTGCCCTTCGAATCGCGGGTCGCTTGGACAATCGGATGGAGCAGGCGATGGATATTGATCCCGCGCGCAGCGATCGCGCTGGCGACCGAATCGACCAGGAACGGCATGTCGTCATTGACCACCGCAAGCCGCATCCGGCGGTGGCCCGCCTCGCCGCCGCTCGAGGTCAGCTGGATTGCGGCATCGCCCGGCTTGCGCCGAGCGGCGACCGCGGCGACGAACGTCGCTGCTTCGTCCTGCTCGGCATCGGTAAAGCCGTCGAGTTCGCCCGGCAGGGCATTGGAATTGAGCGCGTCGCGCAGCAGGCCGACGATATGTGCGTCCGCGCCCGAATTGGCAGCCATTGGTTCAACCGTGTCGCTAAGGGTCATTGGACGCGGGCTATAGACCTGCGGTCCCGCCTGCGACAAGGCGGCTGGGCTGGTGAAACTTACGCTACGGAACGACGGATGGCGCGATCGAGCATCTTTTCGTCGGTCACCACGACGACCGCCTGGTGAACGCCGTCAGTGCCCCGGCGGGTGAGGACGAGCGCGAATTCCTCATTGGTCGGCAAGTCGGCCAGCGCGATTCCAGCTGCGGTGCGCAGCGCGGCGCGAGCCTTGTCCCCGCGGTCGTCGACCTTGCCCACCGGGCGGCGCGCATCGCGCTCCTCCGCGACCAGCCGCTTGAGGCCGCCGATCTGGGTCTCGACGTAATGCTGGAAACCGCCAAACGTGATGTGCCGCCGCTCGGCGTAGCTCAGGGCCGCAGCGAATTCGGTCAGTCGGGCTTTGTCATAATCGACGCCGAACACCAGTTTGACGATCGGCGTCATTGGCGCACGGGCCTGCGCCTTGACCCCGGCATCGTCGAGGATCTCGGCATAATCGCTTGGTACGCGCTTGGTCGCGATGGCGAAATCATAGGCCATGCCGAGCGCTCGATAGAGCGCGGTCCGGCTGCGGCCATCGGCGGCCTTGCACACGTCGGCGCTGTCGCGGGCGGCGGACAATTGGTCGGCCAGCCCGGAATCCTCGGCGACTTGAGGAGCGTCGATCGCGACTGGCAAATCCACTTCGGCTTCGGCTAACGGGCCATCTTCCCAGGTCAGGTGGGTGGGTTGTTCGGCGTCGGGCTCGGACGAAGGCTCGAACCCGGTCTCGATCGGGGCAAGCGCGGCAACCAGCGGCACATCGACCGCCACCGCAGCGCCGCCATCCTTCCAGTTGATCACACCATAAATGAAGTCGATCGTGTCGCCGTCCGAGCTGAACGGCATCAGGATCCCGCGATAGCAAATCGAATGGCCGCGCTGGTTGACGAATTCGGCCTCGAAACCGATTGGCGCGCGGTTGGCGATAATCTGCATGTAATGGTCGGTCAGCCGCGACAATAACGACCGGCTCGGCACTTGGGCGATTTGCTTGATGTCGTCGGGAAGCCCGCATTCGGCGCGAATCGCGGTGCCAACGTAGGGCGTAGCAGGATCGTCGCGACCGGCGGTGAAATCGAGCAACACGCTATTGGGCGCGAAATCGCCGATGCTGCCGGGCTCGAGATCCTCGATCGACGGATAATCGCGGCCATCGAGCAACGACACCCAATAATTATAGGCGCGGACATGCATCCGGCGCTCATCGGCGCCGATCGCGTCGGTCACGTCATCGCCCGCGGCCACGGTGCTTGCCGAAGCCAGGTCGAATTCGCTCGGATGCTCGGAAAAACTATCCATATCACGGCCCCGATTGGTCCAAATCGAGAGCAATTTGCCAGTGATGCTTGAAGAAAGCGTTAAGCACGTTCGTATGAGCCGGCGCGGCGTCGACATGCTTGCCCGCAGGGAAGCGCGCTGATAGGGGCATTTTCGCCCACTCAAGGGCCGCCTTAGCTCAGCTGGTAGAGCATCGCATTCGTAATGCGGGGGTCACAGGTTCGAGTCCTGTAGGCGGCACCACCCATCGTCGTCTCTTCCATAAGGGCAACATCGACCGCTTACCTATGCCATCCTGGCTGGATCGACGATCGGGCCAGCCAACGGGAATGACAGTCA
>JAJAZM010000075.1 GCA_026785645.1 Sphingomonas bacterium
GGCATGGCGAGTCGCGCTTGGCGCGTTGATGGTGACGGCGGCTGGCACCGCGCTGGCGGCGCCGGCGACGGGGCCGACACCGGCCTTCACCGGCAGCGACTTGTTCACCTTGTCCGCAGCAAGCGATCCCCAGATCAGCCCCGACGGGCGGCAGATCGCTTACGTCCGCCGCTCGAACGACATCATGACCGACAAGACGCGCTCATCGATCTGGCTGGTCGATGCCGCGACCGGCCAGCAACGCCCGATCGCGGCTGGCAGCGGCGACCATTTCGGCCCGGCCTGGTCGCCCGACGGCAAAAGGCTCGCTTACGGCTCAACCGCAGAGGGTGGCGCTCCCCAGCTCTACGTGCGCTGGATGGACGGCGGCCAGACGGTGCGCATCACCGGCCTTCCCGACAGCCCGCAGGCAATCGAATGGTCGCCCGACGGCACCCGCATCGCCTATCTGATGGCGGTCCCCGACGACGGACCGAAGTTGGGCTCGGCACCGCCCAAGCCCGAAGGGGCCGCATGGGGCAAGCCGCTCGAGATCATCGACAAGGTGACCTACCGCGCCGACAGCACCGGCTATCTCAACCCCGGATACGACCATATTTTCATCGTCGACGCACTCGGCGGTTCGCCCCGCCAGCTGACCTTCGGCGCGTTTCACGACGGCGCCCCCCACTGGTCACCCGACGGCCGCTCGATCCTGTTCAGCGCGGTGCGCAAGCCCGACTGGGAGCTGATTGCCGCCGACAGCGAAGTGTATCGAGTCAGCCTGGCCGGCGGAGAGCCGCAGGCGCTCACCACCCGCAACGGACCCGATGCCAGCCCGCGGCCATCGCCCGATGGGCGCAGCATCGCGTACATCGGCTTCGACGATCAGTTGAAGGGTTTCGAGCAGAGCAAGCTGTATGTGATGGACAGCAATGGCGGCGGCGCGCGCACGATCGCGCCGGGGCTCGACCGATCGATCGACGATTTCGAGTGGAGTGCGGACGGACGCTCGATCGTCGCTTCCTATGAGCAAGCGGGGCGAGTCACGGTGGCGCGGATCGGCCTCGACGGTCGGGTCACGCCGATTACCAATGACGTCGGCGGTGGCGGGCTCGACCGACCCTACGCCGGCGGCGATTTCAGTGTCGCGCGCAACGGCTCGGTCGCCTTCACCACCGACAGTCCGAGCCGCCCAGCCGAGCTGGCGATCGTCAGCGGCGGCCAGACACGTCGATTGACCCGGCTCAACGAGCTCGGCCTGGCGGGCAAGAATCTCGGCACGTTGCGCGAAATCGCGGTCACCGCGCCCGATGGCGGCAAGGTGCCGAGCTGGATCCTGCTCCCGCCCGGACATGTCGAGGGCACGCCGGTCCCGATCATCCTCGAAATCCACGGCGGCCCCTATGCCGCGTATGGCCCGGGCTTTTCGACCGATTATCAGCTCTATGCTGCCGCCGGCTATGCGGTACTCTACACCAACCCGCGCGGTTCGACCGGCTACGGCCAAGCCTTCGCCGACGGGATCGAGAAGACCTATCCAGGCAGCAACTATGACGATTTGATGGCTGCCGTCGATGCGGCGGGGGCGGCGGGATATGCCGATTCGAACAATTTGTTCGTTACCGGCGGATCGGGCGGCGGGATCCTGACCGCTTGGATCATCGGCAAGACCAACCGCTTCAAGGCGGCGGCGGCGCAGAAACCGGTGATCAACTGGACGACGCAGGTGCTGACCGCCGACCTGGTGCCGTTTTTCGGGCCTTATTGGATGGGCAGCCTGCCGTGGGAAAACTACCAGAGCTATTGGGCCCGATCGCCATTGAGCCTGATGGCCAACGTCAAAACCCCGACCCTGGTGGTGGTAGGAAGCGACGATTACCGCACCCCGGTGAGCGAGGCCGAGCAGCTCTACGCCGCCTTGAAGCTGGTCAAGGTGCCGACGATGCTGGTCAAAGTGCCCGACGCCAGCCACGGCGGGATCGCTGCGCGCCCGTCGCAATCGGCGGCTAAGGCGTCGGCGATCATTGCGTGGTTCGACAAGTATCGGAAGCGCTAGCGCTTCCGGGGGTTCGACAAATATCGGAACCGCTAGCCATCTCCAGTCGTCGCGTTAGGGTACGCGCGACGACAGGAGATTTTCCATGAAGCGTTCGACCTTTCTTGCATTGGCATCCACCCTTGCGCTGGCGATCGGGACCAGCGCCGCGACTGCGCAAACTGCCCAATTCGACACCACGCGCCTGTCCGAGCACATCCGCATCCTTGGCTCCGACGCCTTCGAAGGACGCGCGCCCAATTCGTCGGGCGAGACCAAGACCGTCGCTTACCTGGTCGACCAATTCGCCAAGGCCGGGCTCCAGCCAGGCGGGACGATCGTCAATGGAAAGCGGAGCTGGACCCAGCCGGTGCCGTTGCTCAAGTCCGAATTCACCGCGAGCCCGCGGATCGCGGTGACGCTCGGCGGGAAGTCGGTGGCGTTGGCCCAAGGCGAGGAGATTGCGGTCCGCTCCCCGACCAATGGCGACAAGGGGATCGACCTCACCAAAGCGCCGCTGGTGTTCGTCGGTTATGGCGTCAAGGCGCCCGAGCGCGGGTGGGACGATTTCAAGGGCCAGGACCTCAAGGGCAAGGTGCTGGTGATGCTGGTCAATGATCCCGACTTCGAGGGCGGAGAAGGGAGTTTCGGCGGCAAGGCAATGACCTATTACGGTCGCTGGACCTACAAATATGAGGAAGGCGCACGCCAGGGTGCGGCCGGGGTGCTGGTGATTCATGAGACCGCACCGGCTTCCTATGGCTGGGCGACGGTCAAGAACAGCAACACCAATGCGATGTTCGACATCGTCAGGAAGAACCCGCGCGCCGAGCATCCACCGATGGAAGGCTGGATCCAGAGCGACCTCGCGGCGCGATTGTTCGCGGATTCGGGGCTCGATTTCGAGGCGATGAAGGCGGCGGCGCGCAAGAAGGACTTCCGCCCGGTCATGCTCAAGGCGCGGATCGACGTCAAAGGCGCGGCCACGACCGAGGTCATCACCTCGCAGAATGTGGTCGGGCTGCTGCGAGGTTCGGCGCGCCCCGACGAGACGGTGATCTACACCGGACACTGGGACCATCTCGGGATCGGCCTGCCCGACGCCAATGGCGACCGCATCTACAATGGCGCGATCGACAATGGCACCGGAATTGCCCATCTGATCGAGCAGGCGCGTGCCTTTTCGACCGGACCGAGGCCGCAACGGTCGGTGGTGTTCCTGGCGGTTACCGCCGAAGAAAAGGGGCTGCTGGGCAGCGAATATTATGCCGCCAACCCGATCTACTCGGCGGGCAAGACCGCGGGCGTGATCAACACCGACGTGATGGGGGTGCAGGGCCCGGCGCGCGATTATTCGATCCGCGGCAACCAGAAGTTCGGGCTGCTCGACATCCTCATCGAGGAAGCGACCAAGCGCGGGCGGCGCTACACGCCCGATCCCAAGCCCGAGACCGGCGGCTTCTTCCGCTCCGACCATTTCACTTTGGCCAAGGCGGGGATCCCGGCGCTGAGCTTCTCGCCGGGACAGGACCTGGTCACCGGCGGGGTGGCGCGGGCGCAGGCCTATGCCACCGATTATACCGCGCGGCTGTATCACCAGCCCGACGATGAATGGTCGGCCGACTGGGACCTGACCGGAATCGCGGCCGATGCCGAACTACTCCACGCGGTGGGCGTGCGGCTGGCGAATAGCGGCGACTGGCCCAATTGGAGCGAAGACAGCGAATTCCGCGTGGCGCGTGATCGAAGCTCGGCGGATCGCGGCGAGGCGATGACGGCACCCGCGGCACCAGTGGCGCCAATGGCACCCGCAGCAACTCCCCCGCCCGTCAGGACGGAGGAACGCGGCTGATCGATCGGACAGAGGAGCGAAGCATGGCAGACATCAGATTCTACACCAACCCGATGTCGCGCGGGCAAATCGCGCGCTGGATGCTGGAAGAAATGGGCCAGCCCTACGACAGCGAAATCCTCGATTATGCCTCGACCATGAAGACCGACGCCTATCGGGCGATCAACCCGATGATGAAGGTCCCGGCGATTGTCCACCGTGGCAAGGTGGTGACCGAATGCGCCGGGATCATCGCCTATCTCGCCGATGCTTTCCCCGAGGCGGACCTCGCACCGCGCGACGAGGAGAAGGCCGATTATTACCGCTGGATGTTTTTCGCCGCCGGGCCGATCGAGCAGGCGGTGACCAACAAGTCGGCGGGGTTCGAGCCCAGCGCGGAAAAGGGCAGGATGTTCGGTTACGGAAATTACGACCTGGCAGTGAACACGCTGGCCGATCATTTCGCCTCGAGCGACTATGTCTGCGGCGACCGCTTCACCGCCGCCGACGTCTATGTCGGCAGCCAGGTGATGTGGGGGACCCAGTTCGCAACCCTTCCCTCGCTTCCGTCGTTTCTCGCCTACGGTGAACGATTGTCCGCCCGTGCAGCCTATCAGCGCGGCAAGGAGATCGACGGAAAACTGATCGCGGAGATGCAGGCCGCCGCAAGCTGAGGGAGCGACACATGGACCAGGATCAGCGCCAGCAGGCGATCGAACTTTACGACCAGTACACGCATGAAGGCATGGACCGACGCTTGTTCATGGCGCGGATGACGGCGATTGCGGGCAGCGCTGCAGCCGCCTCGGCGCTGGTCGCGACGATCGCCGCCGATCCCGCCGCGGCGGCGATCGTCCCGCCCACCGACCGGCGCCTGCGAACGTCAATGATCAAGCTGCTTGGTAGCGGCGGACTGCCGAGCTACACCGCCTACACCGCCGAACCCGCCAACGGCGCGCGCGAAGCGTCGGTAATCGTGATCCACGAGAATCGAGGGCTCAACGATCATGGCAGAGACGTTGCGCGGCGCCTCGCTCTGTCTGGTTTCCATGCGGTCGCGGTCGATTTCCTGTCGCCCCTCGGCGGCACCCCGACCGACGAGAACCAGGCGCGGGACATGATCGGCAAGCTCGACCTGACTGCCTCGACCAATCACGCGGTGGCGATGGTCGACCAGCTTTCCAGGCGACCCGGCGGCAACGGCAAGGTCGGCGTGGTCGGCTTCTGCTGGGGCGGTGCGTTCGTCAACCGGCTCGCGGTCGCAGCCGGCGACAAGCTCGACGTCGGCGTTTCCTATTACGGTGTCGCCCCCGACCCGTCCGAAGCCGCACGAGTCTCGGCGCCGCTGGTGATCCAGCTCGCGGGGCTCGACGAGCGCGTCAACAAGACGGCCTTCCCGTGGGTCACCGCGCTTCGCGCCGCCGGCAAGCCGGTAAAATATTTCCTTTATGACCGGGTCAATCACGCGTTCAATAACGACACGTCTGCCGAGCGGTACAACAAGGCTGCGTCCGACTTGGCGTGGAAGCGGACCATTGCCGCCTTCCGGACCAACCTGCGCTGACCCGTGAGTTTGCCAAGCCGGTCGAAGCGGCATATGGCTTGGCTCGTTTCACTCCCCATTCGATCGCGACAAGTGCATGAACTCGCTTGATTTTCCGTCCATTGCCAATAATTTCAAAAGCGCGTCGAACGACATGCTTGCGGCGATCCTCGATCAGAGCGCGGATTGCATCAAGGTGATCGGCCCGACCGGCAGCCTCGATTTCATGAATCGCAACGGCCGCTGCGCGATGGGCATCGACGATTTCGCGCTGGTCGCGGGCAAGGACTGGTGGGACATGTGGCCCGAAGAATCCCAGCCGCTGATCCGCGACGCCATCACCAAGGCGCAAAGTGGCGAGAATAGCCGGTTCGAGGCGTTCTGTCCGACCGGCAAGGGCGAGCCGCGGTGGTGGGACGTGTCGGTCGCCCCGCTGCGCGACGAGCATGGCGAACTGCAGGGCCTGATCTCGATCTCGCGCGACATTTCACGGGATATCGCCTCCCGTCGGCTGCGCGAATCCACTGCCGCCGAGATGAAGCATCGGCTGTCCAACGCTTATGCGCTGACCAGTGCGATCGTCATCGCCACCGCACGCGGCAAACCCGAGCGAGAGGCCTTTGCCCGGGAGATTGTCGACCGGTTGCAGCGCCTCGGGGTGGCCCAGTCACTGCTGCTCGATGGCGATGCGATCGGCACGGCGACACTCGACACGCTGGTGCGGCGGCTGACCGAGCCGTTCTGCGGCGATTCGGCGGCGCTCGATATTGCTCCGTTGCCCGACGTCGATCTCGACGAGACGCAAGTCCGTACGCTGGCGCTGATGCTCGGCGAGTTCAGCACCAATTCGAACAAATATGGAGCGCTCGGCCACGGGGGGAAGATTTCGATCGACGGCCAGATCGAGGGGCATGTGCTGAATCTCGGGTGGAGCGAAACCACCGACCGCCCAGTCGACACGGAGCAGCGCGACGGGAGCAGCGGGCTGACCCTGATCCGACGCATGATCGGCGCCAACGGCGGGACCCTCGACATTGCGTGGCGCCCCGACGGGCTGGACATTACGGTCACCTTGCCAGGCTTCTGACGCGATGACAAAAGGCCCGGTGGATCGCTCCGCCGGGCCTCTTCTTTATCGCTCTTTAAGCGGTCGCCTTAGCGGCGGTCGCCCATGAAGCTGAGCAGGAAGGTGAACATGTTGATGAAGTCGAGATAGAGGCTCAGCGCGCCCATGATGACAGTCTTGCCCATCATGTCGGTGCCCGCAACATGCGCGTACATCGACTTGATCTTCTGCGTGTCATAGGCGGTCAGGCCGGCAAACAGCAGCACGCCGATCGCGCTGATCGCCATCTGCATTGCCGGCGACTGGAGGAACAGGTTGATGACCATCGCCACCAGCAGTCCGACGACACCCATGATCAGGAAGGTGCCGAAGCCCGACAAATCCTTCTTGGTGGTGTAGCCGTACAGGCTGAGCCCCATGAACGCCGCCGAGACCGCGAAGAAGGTCTGTGCGATCGAGGTGCCGGTGTAGACCAGGAAGATGGTCGACATCGACAGGCCCATCGCCGTGGCGAACGCCCAGAATAGAACCTGAAGCGTCCCCGTCGAGATCCGATTGATGCCGAAACTCATCACCATGACGAAGCCAAGAGGCGCAAGCATGATCAACCAGCGCAGCGGCGTGGCCATCACCTGGGCGGCCATTCCGCTATTGGCGAACAGAAGGGCGACGATGCCGGTCAACAGCACCCCCGACGCCATGTAATTATAGACTGACAGCATGTAGGACCGAAGGCCCGCATCGCGGGCGGCGCGCGGCACACCGACGGCAATCGCCGGGTCCAGGCCGGTCGTGCGCGGGTCGAACTGGTTCTGCATTTCATCTCCTTTGCGTGGGCAACAGGCCCGTCACAACTCACTATATCGGTGATATGGTCCTTTCCTTCAAGGGAATCCGTTCGCGGTTCGTCTCGTCGCGGGATAGAGCCGGGGGATGCACCGCCTGTTCGTCGCGCTCCACCCGTCCCCCTCGATCCGTTTGGCATGCCTTGCGGCGAGGGAGGATGGCCCGCCGGGCTGGGCGTGGCAGGACGAAGATCAGCTTCACCTGACGTTGCGTTACATCGGCGACGTCGACCGGCCGGTGGCGGAGGATGTCGCCGCGGCATTGGCCACGATCCATGCCCCGGCCGTCGAGTTCGCTTTGTCGGGGGTCGGCTGGTTCGACCATGGTTCGCGCGGGGCGTTGTTCGCTCGGGTGGCGCCGGTCGAACCGCTCGCCGCGCTCCATGCCAAGCTCGATCGCGCCTTGGTCCGTGACGGCCTGAAGCCCGAAGGTCGCGCCTTCCTGCCCCATATCACCCTCGCCCGGCGCCGCTCCTTGGCGGTCGATCCGGGCGGGTGGATCGGGCGCAATGCAGGCCTGATCAGCGCCGCCGAGCGAATCTCGTCGATGATCCTGTTCGAAAGCCATGTCGGCCGTCATGGCTCGTCCTACGAGGTAATCGCTTCCTATCCGCTCGCGGGTTGAGCGGCGGCGACGAAGCGCCCGCGGGTCCACGGCCACCATAGCAATGCCGCGCTGGCCAGCAGCGACACGATCAGCGCGGCCAACGATGCTTCGGGTCCGAAGCCGCCACCGCTCATCAGGTCAGGCGCGCCGGCGGCCGGGCGCAATGACAAGGGCCCGCCGGCAATGTCGGTGGTGCCCGACACGACCGCACCGAAGACCCAACCTTGGGTGAAATTCCATGCGCCATGCATCCCGATCGATGCCCAGATGCGGCCGGTGATCAGGTACAGCCCGATGCCGATTCCCTCGCCGGCGGCCAGCGCCAGTGCCGCAAACAGGCTGGAGTCCGGGTTGGCGAGGTGAAGCACGCCGAACAATGCGGACGAAATCACCAGCGCCGGCCAGATCCCGAACCCCCGCCACAGCAAGCGGAAGATGACCAGCCGCAGCAGCACTTCCTCGACCACCCCCGAGCGGATCGAATCGCGCAGCGCAAGCGCGATCCGGCTGACCGGCTGCGGCTCGATCAACACCCAGCCGACCAGCCACAACAGCCCGATGATGAGCCCGATCAGCGCCGCGCCGATCACCGACCCGAGCATCAATTCGGCCGGAAGCTGGCGGAGCGATAATTCAGAAACTCGCCGACGTTCGGCGAAGCGGACCGCGACCCAGTAGAGGAGAAGGATGGCCACCGCCCCGGCGCAAGCCGCGATCAGTTTGTCCATATCGAAAGCCTTGCCCGCGTCTACCGCCAGCAACCAAACACACGCCTTGGCGACCGCATTGAAGGTGACAACCAACCCGGCGGCGAGTGCGATCATCCAGCCGATCGCACGCAGCCAGCGAAGCCTGCCCGGTGCAAGCAATCCGGTTGTGCCGATGTCGATCATCACCACCCCTCTCCAGGCCTAGCTTCACATATCGGCATGTGTATTACTATGTCAATACAGCGACATGGTTGATCACGGCGGTCGAACCCCCATTTTGGCCGTGACATACCTCTGCCCGGCCCCTTGCTCCGCGCGAACAAATAGGCAACATAGAAAGATGCTGACTCACATATCGGTTCGCGGGGCTCGCGAGCACAACCTCAAGGGCGTCAACGTCGAGATCCCGCGCGAGAGCCTGACGGTGATCACCGGGCTGTCGGGCTCGGGCAAGTCGAGCCTCGCGTTCGACACCATCTATGCCGAGGGCCAGCGGCGCTATGTCGAAAGCCTGAGCGCATATGCGCGGCAGTTCCTGGAGATGATGCAGAAGCCCGACGTCGAGCATATCGACGGCCTGTCGCCCGCCATTTCGATCGAGCAGAAGACCACCAGCCGCAACCCGCGCTCGACCGTCGCCACGGTCACCGAAATCTACGATTATATGCGGCTGCTGTGGGCGCGGGTCGGCATTCCCTACTCCCCCGCCACCGGGCTTCCGATCGAGGCCCAGCAGGTCAGCCAGATGGTCGACCGCGTGATGCACCTGCCCGAAGGATCGCGCCATTACCTCCTCGCGCCGGTCGTGCGCGGCCGCAAGGGCGAGTATCGCAAGGAACTGGCCGAGTGGCAGAAGGCCGGATTCACCCGGGTGCGGATCGACGGCGAAATGATGGCCATCGAGGACGCGCCCGCGCTCAACAAGAAGTATAAGCATGACATTGAGGTGGTGGTCGACCGGATCGCCATCAAGGACGGCATTCAGAGCCGCCTCGCCGACAGTTTCGAGACCGCACTGAAGCTCGCCGAGGGGCTGGCGTATTTGGACCCGGCTGAACCGCCTGCAACCCAAGACCCGTTCGTCCCGAGCGAAGTCGAGGGATCGTCCGCGCGAAAACGTGTCTCGACTTCGCTCGACACAAACGGGGATGCGGGTTCGCCCAAGAGCGGCATGAAACTCGACTATGGTGCCCCCGGCCGGATCGTCTTTTCGGAGAAGTTCGCCTGCCCCGTCTCGGGCTTCACCATCGCCGAGATCGAGCCGCGTCTGTTCAGCTTCAACGCCCCGCAAGGCGCCTGCCCGGCGTGCGACGGGCTGGGCGAGAAAATGCTGTTCGACGATGACCTGGTGGTTCCCAACCATGCATTGTCGATCGCCAAGGGCGCGGTCGTGCCATGGGCCAAGAGCCAGCCGCCCTCGCCTTATTACATGCAGGTGCTCGGCAGCCTGGCGCGCGCCTACGACTTCGATCTCGCCACCCCGTGGGGCGAGCTTGCCGAGGACGTCCAGCAAGTTGTGCTTCGCGGCACGCGCGGCAAGGCGGTGAGCTTACGCTTCGTCGACGGGCGCAAATCCTATGAGGTCAATAAGGCCTTCGAAGGCGTGATCGGCAATCTCGAGCGGCGCATGCTGTCGACCGAAAGCGCGTGGATGCGCGAGGAATTGTCGCGCTACCAGGCGAGCCATGCGTGCGAAGTATGCCAAGGCGCGCGCCTCCGCCCCGAGCCGCTGTCGGTCAAGATCGCCGGCGAGGACATCTCGCTATCGTCGCGCCGTTCGGTCGCCGATGCACTCAGCTGGTTCTCCGCGCTCGCTGAGAAGCTCGGCCCGAAGCAGCGCGAGATCGCCCATCCGATCCTCAAGGAAATAAACGCGCGGCTCGGCTTTCTCCACAATGTCGGGCTCGATTATCTCAACCTCGACCGCACCAGCGGCACGCTGTCGGGCGGCGAGAGCCAGCGGATCCGCCTCGCGTCGCAGATCGGCAGCGGCCTGTCGGGGGTGCTCTACGTCCTCGACGAGCCCTCGATCGGGCTGCACCAGAAGGATAATGACCGCCTGCTTGAGACGCTCCAGCGGCTGAAGTCGCTCGGGAATACTGTGCTGGTGGTCGAGCATGACGAGGACAGCATCCGTTCCGCCGACCATGTCATCGACATGGGGCCCGGCGCGGGGGTCCACGGCGGCGAAGTGGTGTGCGCCGGAACGCTCGCCGATCTGATGGCGTGCGAGGACAGCCTCACCGCCGATTATCTCTCGGGCCGCCGCCGGATCGAAGTTCCGGCCAAACGCCGCAAGGGCTCGGGCAAGAAGCTCACCGTCCACGGCGCCACCGCAAATAATTTGAACAATATCACCGCCAGCATCCCGCTCGGCACCTTCACCTGCATCACCGGCGTTTCGGGATCGGGCAAGTCGAGCTTCACCATCGACACTCTTTATGCCGCCGCCGCGCGCACGCTCAACGGCGCACGAATCCTCGCCGGCAAATATGACAAGATCAGCGGGCTCGAACACCTCGACAAGGTGATCGACATCGACCAGTCGCCGATTGGCCGCACCCCGCGCTCCAACCCCGCGACCTACACCGGTGCCTTCACCCAGATCCGCGACTGGTTCGCCGGCCTGCCCGAAAGCCAGGCGCGCGGCTACAAGCCCGGCCGGTTCAGCTTCAACGTCAAGGGCGGCCGCTGCGAGGCGTGCAAGGGCGACGGCCTATTGAAGATCGAGATGCACTTCCTCCCCGATGTCTACGTCACCTGCGACATCTGCCACGGCCACCGCTACAATCGCGAGACGCTCGAGGTGAAGTTCAAAGGCCGAAGCATCGCCGACGTGCTCGACATGACGGTCGAGGATGCGGTCGAATTCTTCAAGGCGGTCCCCGGCATCCGCGACAAGATGGCGATGCTGGCGGAGGTCGGGCTGGGCTACATCAAGGTCGGCCAGCAGGCGACTACGCTCAGCGGCGGCGAAGCCCAGCGCGTCAAGCTCGCCAAGGAGCTATCCCGCCGCGCCACCGGGCAGACATTGTACATTCTCGACGAGCCGACCACCGGGCTACATTTCGAAGACGTCCGCAAGCTGCTCGAAGTGCTCCACGCTCTGGTCGAGCAGGGTAACACCGTGGTGGTGATCGAACACAACCTCGACGTCATCAAGACCGCCGACTGGGTCCTCGATCTGGGGCCGGGCGGTGGGGTCAACGGCGGGGAGATTGTGGCGGAGGGAACGCCGGAGGCGGTAGCGGCGGCGGCGGGGAGCTTTACGGGGCAGTATCTCGCCCCGTTGCTCGCTCGTCAGCTGCCGACCGAGACGAAGACCGAAATCACGCCACGTCGGCGCAAATCCGCGCGCCAGCTATCACTCGAAACCGCCAAATAAGCCCCTACTTCACCGCCGCGAGCACCGCGCACGCAATCCGGTCGCCGCTGTCGCCGCTCGGGTCGGTCTTGTAATCGTCGGGCTTGGCGTGGACCACCAGCGCGGTGCCGTCGGCGTCGGCCAGCATCATTGCGCCGCTGGCAATCATCGCGCCCGCGATCGGGATGCTGACCTTTGCGCTGCCGTCGGCGGCGATGGTCAAATTGGCGAGGTCGCCGGCATGCGCGCCTGCCGGATTGTCGCGGCCGTGCTGCTTGCCTGCCGGGTTCCAATGCTTGCCGGCACTCTCGAACTTGGGTCCGTCGCACAGCCCGGTTTCGTGAAGGTGGATGCCGTGCACCCCGGCCGGCATGCCCGTGGCGCTGAGGTTCAGCATCAGGCCGGCCGGATCCTCGCTCACCGTGACCGTGCCAAGCTCGGCCGCGGCGCCGCTTTTGAAGAAAAAGGCTGCCGGCGCTCCGGCGATCGCATTGCCAGCCATTGCATTGCCCGCGACCACATCGTTGGCCACCGCATTATCGACCGGCGCTTCGGCCTTCATGCAAGCGCCAAGCGCAAGCGCGCTGCCGGCAATGGTGAGGATAGTGAAAGATGGAATTCGGGTCATGGCGCGCTCCTGTTGATCGAGGAAGCAACGCGCTATGCTAGCCGATGCTCCGCCAGCCAGACAATAAACCAAGCTGACGAGCGATGCTCAATCGCTGGCGCCCCGGTTCGCCGCCCCGCCCCATCGGATCTCGACCCGCCGGTTTTGAACTTCGCGCACTCCATCGGCGGTGGCGATGATCGGCCAGCTCTCGCCATAAGCGCGGACCATTATCGCGCTGGCCGGCACGCCGAGTCCGGCGAGATAGTCGCGCACCGTGCCCGCTCGCCGCCGCGACGAAGCCAAGTTGGAGGCAGCCGCCCCAGACCGGTCCGAATGGCCGTCGATGGTCATCGGTCGCGGTTCTGCGCGATAGGCAGCGGCGACCTTGTCGAGGCTCGCCTTGGAATCGCCGCTAAGCTCGCCCTTGCCCCAGTCGAAGAAGATCAAGGTCGGCCCGGCATCTCCCCATTGCGCAGGCGCGGGCCCGCTCGCCGCGGCCAGCATCAATACCAACATTGCCGCCCAGCGAATCCACATCGCATCGCTCTACGAAGCCCGCCCCCTCGCCGCAACCGCGGTTTAGGGCGCGATCAGCCCATGGCTTCGCAACCGGTCGAGGATCGCGACGATCGCCGCCCGTGCCTCCGCATCGACGCTCGCGCCGCCGCTCGGGTTGGCGACTGCCGCAAGCCGCGCCCCGACCACCTGCGATCCCGCCAGTTCGAGCTTAGCGCCCTTGACCGTGCCGACCACCCACGCCGCCCCGTCAAAGGTCGCGGTCTGCCCGCTGATCTTGTCGAGGGCGCGCATCCCGGCCGTGGCCGCCACGAACCGCCATCCCCCCGCGGCATAACCGGCCATCGCCCGAGCATGCCCCGCCCAAGCGCCAGTCGGCGCCGATCCGACGATGAAACACTGCCCCTCGGCCGGACTGGCGGGCGGCGCATTGGCGCCCACCGTCTCGACCGCCGCCGCCACCGCGATATCGATCAGCCGCAGCGCTTCGTTGTGGAACACTTCTTTCTGAGCCTGGCCGGCAATCCTTGACTGTTCCCAAGCGGTAACCAGATAGCGTGACGATGTCAATCTATTTTTAACCCCAAAGGTTCTCTACCCCTCTCCCCCCTGCGGGAGAGGGCGACTCGCGTAGCGAGCGGGAGAGGGGCTACCGTTTCCCGTTCGCCGCCTCCCACGAATGGGCCAGCGTGCGTGCGCTATACTTGTTCGCCCAGTGCGAGTCGGCCTTGGCCAGAAATTGCTTCCAGCTCTCCGGCCCGGCCGACGGCACCATCACGCGGCTCACAGCAAATCCCCCTGCGATCCCTTCTGGTGGCTGGCTCGCGTCTCGAACACTTTAGATCTCGTCGAAAAAGGCCGTGTCGATCGATACCTGCTCGACCATCTCGACCGCGACGCCAAGCCGACTGTCCTTCAGCAGATGGCATAACGCCTGTCCGTCGATCAGGTCGATCGCCGGCGCGCCGTCGCGTGTTGCCTCACGCCGCGCATCGGGCGTGAAAGTTCCTGTGGTGATGATGAGCCCCTTGTCGGCCCGACCCTGCATTGCGCCCCGGAAGTCACGCACCGTGCCGGTGCTAACCGAGCCCTGATAGCGCTTGCACTGGAACAACACGTGAAACGAAACCAGGTTGACCCGAACGACACCCTTACCGTCGATGCCCCCATCGCCCGATTTCCCGGTTACCTCGACCTGCGTGAAGCCGTGCCGGCGGAGCAGACGCTGGCTTAAACGCTCGAATGCCGATGGGTCGATTGACTGGACTTTTGTCAGCAGCACGTCGGACCACGTGGCGGCACTTTCCTCGCTGTCGCCATCGATCAGGGAAAGCCTCTCGGCGTGGGTCGCCGCCTTCTCGGCTTTGCGGCGCAACGCGTAGGCCCGGTTTGCTTCCTTGACGCACAGCCGGATGGCCGCGTCCCCTTGCGCCAATTTGTCGCGGCCCAAATCAGTGAGCACCCAAACCCCGCCGCCCTAGCTCTTAAGTAGACCAGCCTCCCGCAGATAGCTTCGCGACCATGCAATTTTGTGCGGCACCATCAGCGCGCCGCTATCATAGGTGACCACCATGTCATCAGGAACAAAAGCCAAAGCTTCTATAACATGATTGTTGATCTCTTCATTGCGTCCCGAACCGCCCAGATCGTTGAGCGCCCGGAGAACGGGTACGAACAAATCGTCCTTGGTGATCTTGTCGATAGTCGTGGTCACGGTCATCCTCACATTTCTCGAAAGCGTTGATCACCGCACGCCCAGCCTAGCAGCAGCGTCCCGCCCGGCACCTCGACCATTGTCGCCCCGTCGGCCTCGGCCGTCCCACCCAGCATTTCTACGAACCGAGCGTAAGCGTCAAACCAGCGGCGCTCGGGCGAAAAGCTGTGAACGATCATCGCCGCCCGGCTGGCCGCGAAGCGATCTGCCTCGATCAGCGCCGAGACCGTGCGGTGGAGCAGCTGGTAATGAACGTCGCCAGGACATTCCGAAAGGCCGAGACGGCGGCAAAGAAAATCCATCCTTTCGGCCTTGCCGCTCGACGCCTCTACCATCTGCTGCGCCACCGTCGGGCCGAACGGCTCATCGACCTTGCCCTCAATGGTGCAGGCGATGGTGCCGGAAGCGTGGCGAGCCAGTACGAACACGTCCGACTGGCTTTCGCGCTGTCCGCCGGGAAGGGGTGTTTTATGTTCGGGAATGATGATCAGCGGCTCGACCTTGCCAAGCTCGGCCTCCAGCAATCGCTCCACCTCGGTCGGAATGCCGTTCGCCGCCTCCCACGAATAGGCCAACGTGCGCGCACTAAATCCCGTCGCCCAGTGCAAATCGGGCTTGGCCAGAAGTTGCTTCCAGCTCTCCGGCCC
>JAJAZM010000076.1 GCA_026785645.1 Sphingomonas bacterium
GCATAGCCAAGCGCGATCAGCCAGCGCGCCGGCCCCCTGCCCTCGGCGATCGCTTTCAACACATCGATCGTCCCGGTCATGGCGTAGAGCGGCCCCGCCGGCCCGACCACCTGGATCGTATCTTGCCCGCCCCAATCATCGCTGTGCAGCACGAAGCCGCGCCCCGGCTCGACCGGTCCGCCATGATGCACGGCGCAGTCGGGCGCTTCGCCGGGATCGACCTCGAGTTGCTTGAGCAATTGGCGGAAGCGAAGTCCGGCGCGAAGCTGGCCGATGCCGATCCCGACCGCGCCCTGCTCGTCATGCACCGCGATCGCGATCACCGCCCGCTCGAAGCGCGGATCGGCCATGCCGGGCATGGCAAGCAGCAATTTGCCGGACAGGAAGGGCGCTTGGTCCATCGCCCCTGACGATGCCCCCGCACGCTTCGGCGGACAAGCCTTCACAGCGGAACAAGAGGCGGATAGAGGCCGCTTCATCGAAAAGGAGACCAATATCATGACGATCCAGGTCGGCGACCGCCTTCCCGATGTTCCGTTGAGCATCGCCACCCCCGACGGGCCGATGCCCACCACCACGGGCGAACATTTCAAGGGCAAGAAGATCGCCCTGTTCGCGGTTCCGGGTGCCTACACCCCGACCTGCTCGGCGCGGCATTTGCCGGGCTATGTCGACAAGGCTGGCGATTTCACTGCCAAGGGCGTCGACGAAATCGCCTGCATCAGTGTCAACGACGCGTTCGTGATGGGCGCGTGGAACCAGGCGCAGGGCAGCGCGGACATCGTCATGCTGGCGGACGGCAACGGCGACTTTGCCGAAGCCATCGGGCTGACCATGGATGGCAGCAAGTTCGGCATGGGCCAGCGCAGCCAGCGTTATTCGATGGTCGTCAACGATGGCGTCGTCGAGCAACTGAATGTCGAAGCGCCGGGCGAATTCTCCGCCTCGAGTGCGGAAACGATGCTCGGCCAGCTTTAGACGAGCTGAAACGCGGATTAAATGCGATGCGCGGCGGGAGCATAGTGCGCCCGCCGCGCGTTACCCCTTTTGTACATTTTGTGAGGAGTAACCCGCATGGCCACGACCAAGAAAACTACCACTGCCCGCACTCGAGCCCCGGCGCGCCGCAAGGCCGAGCCGAGTTTCGTCGCCACGACCGAGCGCACGATCAAGAAGAACCCTTATGCCAGCGCGGCTGTCGCGACCGGTGTCATCAGCGCCATCGCCGCTGCCGCCGCAGGCTTCTTCGCGTTCAAGAAGAGCGGCAAGAGCTTCACCGACTTCAGCAACGATGTCGCGACCAGCGTCAAGGACAAGGCCGCCGAGGCCAGCGACCGGGTCAAGGACGGCCTGGCCGACGCGCAGACGATGGCCAAGGACCAGGTGGCGAAGATCCGCGACGGGCTCGACAGCAGCAAGAGCCAGAGCGAAATCTCCGAGGAAGCGCTGAGCCTCAAGGAAACCGGTAAGAAGAGCACGTTCCCGCTCGATCCGGTGATCGAACAGCAGAGCAAGACCGGCGCGATCACCTACTGACGCGCGGTCGAAACCGAATCAATAGGGGAGCGAGCCGCCCGGCCCGCTCCCCTTTTTTGTCGCCCGGCGCCGATTACCAGCCTTGGGTCTTGCCGGCATTCTGCTGGTCGAGCCACGCTTTCAACGGCGCGAAATATTCGGCCATTGCACGACCCGACATTTGGCGGCTTCCGGTGAAGGCTTCGAGCGCATCGGGCCAGGGCTTCGACGCGCCCAATTCGAGCATCGCATTGAGCTTCTGCCCGACCGCCTTGTTGCCGTAGAAGCTGCAGCGGTGGAGCGGCCCGGTCCAGCCGGCCTGGTCGCACGCCGCCTTGTAGAATTGGAACTGGAGGATCCGCGCCAGGAAATAGCGCGTATAGGGCGTGTTGCCCGGGATGTGGAACTTGGCCCCCGCGTCGAACGCATCGGCGGGACGATCGACCGGGGGAACGATGCCTTGGTAATCGGTGCGCAGCTTGGTCCAGGCCGTATTATATTGCGCCGGGCTGATCGAGCCGTCGAACACGCCCCACCGCCAGCGATCGACCAGCAGGCCGAATGGCAGGAAGGCGACCTTGTCCATCGCCTGGCGAAGCAGCAGGCCGATATCCTTGTCGGCGCTAGGCACGCGGCTGCGCGGCAGCATGCCGATCTGCACCAGATATTCTGGCGTGATCGACAACGCGACGGCGTCGCCTATGGCTTCATGGAAACCGTCGTTGGCGCCATTCAGATAGAGGTAGGGCTGCTCCTTATAGGCCCGCTGATAATAATTGTGGCCAAGCTCGTGGTGGATGGTGACGAAGTCGTCGCCATTGGGCTTGATGCACATCTTGATCCGGACGTCGTCCTTATTGTCCAGATCCCAAGCCGAGGCGTGGCACACCACTTCGCGGCCTTCGGGCTTGACGAACATCGACCGGCTGTAAAAGCTCGCCGGGAGCGGTGCGAAGCCGAGCGAGGAGAAGAAGCCCTCACCGACCTTGACCATCGCCACCGGGTCGAGCTTCTTCTGCTCGATCAGCTTGGTCAGGTCATAGCCGACATCGCCCGCACCGCGCGGGGCGACGAGCGGATAGATATTGCCCCATTCCTGGGCCCACATATTGCCGAGCAAATCGGCGCGGATCGGGCCGGTCGCGGGCTGGACTCGATTGCCATGCTTCTTATTGAGCTGGGTGCGAACGTAGGTGTGGAGCGCCATGTAAAGCGGCTTCACTTCCTGCCACAGGCGCTCGGTTTCGGCCGCGAATTGCTCGGGCGGCATATCGTAACCCGAGCGCCACATCGCGCCAGTGTCGCTGAACCCCAATTCCTTTGCGCCGGCGTTGGCGATGCCCACCATGCGGGCGTAGTCATTCTTCATCGGCGTGCCGACATTATTGTGCCAGCTGGTCCACATTTCGGCGAGCTGGGCGGGCGTGCGCTCGACATTGCCCATCTCGGCTTCGATATCCGACCCGTTGATCGGCTTGCCGTTCAGCGTGCCCTTGCCCTTGCCATATTGCGACTGGAGGTTGGTGGCGATGGTGTTGAGCTCGGTCGCGGCGCCTGGCGTGGTCGGCGCTGGCAGGACGATGCCGTTGCGCAGGATGTCGAGCTTGCGTCTGGTGTCCGGGCCGAGGCCTTCAATGTTGGCGAACTTGGCGGCCTCGAGCGCATATTTGACGCTCTTTTCGGTTCCGACCGCGTTGATCTTCGCGGCCGCGGCGTCGGTCGCGTCGGTGATATTGGTGGCATTGGCCCAATTCACCTCATTGGCCTCGACCGAATAGTCGAACAGATCCTTCTCCGCAGCATCGATGAAGGCGTCGGCGGCGGCGGGCGTCAACTGGTTGCTGACCTCGGCCGCCGGTGCCGTCATCGGCGCTTCGGCCATTGCCGACGGCGGGGTGGTGGTGGCGCAGCTGGCAAGCGCGAGCGCGAGCAGCGAAGCGGCGGGAGCAAGCATCTTCATAAGTGGCGGATCCTCATCCTGGATTGTTTTTCTTTTTCGCGTGACGCGACCGATGCGCGTTGAACGCGCCGGTCGTCAAGTCGCTCCAACGAACGCAGCGATCGCCGCTCCGAATTCGGGCTTGGTGACGCTCGACATGTGCGTGCCGGGCACTGGCGCATAGGTGGCGTTGGGCAGCGCCTTGGCAAGCCGCGGGGCCGAGCCATTGTCCTCATCCTCGGTGCCGCACAGCACGAGCGTCGGCATGGTGAAGGCGGCGAGCCACCCGGGCGCGGCGTCGATAAAGGTCGGCAGAAGCAATTTCGCCGCATCCAGATCGACCTTCATCGTCTTCATGAACTGGATCGCCAGCCAGTGCGGATCGCCGCGGCTCGAGGTCTCGAGATTGGCGATCGCGTCGAGAAAGAAATGCTTGCGCCGGAGCCAACCGGTCAGCCCCTCGAGACCCATTCCGGCAAGGATGGCGCGGCGCGGGGTAAGCCCCTCGCCCACCGCTTGAACTACGGTCCGCGAGCCAAGCGAAAATCCGCCGAGATCATAATCGTCGAGCTTGAGATGTGCGATCAATTCGGCGAGGTCACGGCCTAATATTCCGTCCGAATAAAGCGCCGGATCATGCGGCTTGTCGCTCAGGCCATGCGCGCGCAAATCGGGCATGATCACCCGGAACCCCGACTCGACAAGACGCGCCGCCGCGCCGAACTTGATCCAGTTGGTCACCCCGTCCGAAAACAGGCCGTGGACCAGCACGACCGGGCGACCTTCCCCGATTTCGCGATAGGCGAGATCAACCCCGTCGGAGGCAGTCCAATAGTGGATCTGGGGCTCGCTCATATGATCGTCATTGCGAGGAGCGAAGCGACGAAGCAATCCAGCAAAAAAAATACTGGATTGCTTCGCTGCGCTCGCAATGCCGGGCTATTGAGACGGAGCCTCGCCTGCTGCTTTCCAGCGATCGACGAGTTTTTGATATTCGTCAGTCCGGGTGCGCGGCAGGCTGGTGGTGTCGAGCCAGCTCTCGTGGAGGCTCTCGGTCCCGAAATGGCTGGTCGGGGTGAATCGCGACGGATCGTCGAACGCCGCGACGGTCAGATCCATCCGGTCGGTGTCCTTGTCGTAGCGAAACCCGAGCGACGTCCCGCACGCCGCGCAAAACGCACGTTGGGCAATCGCCGAGCTTCGATACCAGTCGGGCTCCTTCGACCAGCGGACATCGGCCTGCGGCACATTCTTCATCGCCAGCGACACATTGCCGCTCGCGCGCTGGCACATCCGGCAGTGGCACAGATAGGCCTCGTCACTGTCGATCTCCGCCTCGAACCGAATCCGCCCGCAGGCACAGCCTCCTGTCATCCGGGCGGTCATCGTGTCGCTCACTGCAATGGCGATCCTGCGGGCGGCGCGGACATATGTTCGTTGACGATTTTCCAGCTTCCGTCGGCCTGGCGCTGATACACCTGGCTGAAGCGGGCGCGAACCGGCTGGCGGGCCTGGCCGAGCTGGACGGTGTAGGTCGCGACGCCCGACGAGACGAAGGTTTGCGCATCGAGGATCTGGGTGCTGCCATTGGCCACGGTGAAGTCGCGCGGCTGCATCGCTGCGAAGCCCTGCGTGATCTTGGTCTGCATCTGGCGATCGGCGATCGGTGCAAGCACGCCGACATCGAACATCACCGCCCCATCGGCATAATGGTTCATGATCCGGCTGGCGTCACCCGACGCATAACTTTCGTCGACTGCCGACACGATCTTTTCGGCCTCGGCCTGGGTCGGCGGGACGAGCTTGGCTTCGCCGGTCTGCTGCTGCTGGCACGCGGCGAGCAAGGGCAAGATGGCGACGGGCATGAACTTGACCATGTAATTGCTCCCTCTGTGTAACGAGCAGACTAGACGCCGAACGGCGCACCGCAAGGCTTTCGGATTTGCGACGGGCGGCGCAACATGCTTGGTGCGCATCACGTCGATCCGGAGCACCAACGATGTACCGACTGTTTCAGTTGCTCGATTCCAATCAAATCGCTCGACTGAGCGAGATTGCTCGGTCGGCCAAGTGGGTCGACGGGCGGATCACCAACCCGACCAACATCGGCAAGAACAACCAGCAGATCGAGGGCGGCTCGGCGCGCGACGAGAGCGGGGGGATGCTCGCCGAGGCGCTCAAGGCCAATGCTGCGTTTAACGAATTTGCGATACCGGTGGCGGTCGCACCGCCGCTGCTCAGCCGATATTTGCCGGGGATGGGCTATGCGATCCACGGCGACAATGCGTTCATCCACCTGGGGCCGCAAACGCTCCGCAACGACCTCGCCTGCACCATCTTCCTCGCCGATCCGGCAAGCTATGACGGCGGCGCTCTGGTGATCCATGTCGGTGACGTGAAGACCGCCTTCCGCCTCCCCGCCGGCCATGCGATCGTCTATCCGGCGACGATGCTGCACGAGGTCGAGCCGGTAACCCGCGGCGAGCGACTGGCCGCCTTTACCTTCATCCAGAGTCGCATCGCCGACCCGGCCAAGCGCGCGATTGCCGCCGACTTGGGCGCGATAGCCCGCACCGAGCGCGAACACCTCAATCCGGCGGCCCACGCGCGGCTCCTGGTCATCCAGCAGAATTTGCTGCGCGACTGGGGCGACGCGCCCTAAGCCTTGATCGTTTCGGGACTCCCCGAAGCGTGAATCAAGGCGTCAACATACCAAGCCTTGATCGTTTCGGGACTCCCCGAAGCGTGAATCAAGGCGTCACAATCACGCGGCCTTTTGCAGGTGCCGCCTGCCGAGCAGCTCGGCGATCTGCACCGCGTTCAATGCCGCGCCCTTGCGGAGGTTGTCGCTGACCACCCAGATCGACAGACCATTGTCGACCGTCGGATCCTCGCGCACCCGGCTGACGAAAGTGGCGTATTCGCCAACGCATTCGACCGGGGTGACGTAGCCGCCATCCTCGCGCTTATCGACCAGCATGATGCCCGGCGATTCGCGCAGGATGCGTTGTGCCTGGCCGGCCGAAATCTCGTCCTCGAACTCGATATTGATCGCTTCGGAATGACCGACGAATACCGGCACCCGGACGCAGGTCGCGCTGACCTTGATCTTCGAGCCGAGGATTTTCTTGGTCTCGACCACCATCTTCCATTCCTCCTTGGTCGAGCCGTCGTCGAGGAATTCGTCGATATGGGGAATAACGTTGAACGCGATCTGCTTGGTGAATTTGACCGGTGAATTGCTGTCGCCGACGAAGATGTTGCGGCTCTGCTCGAACAGTTCGTCCATGCCGGCTTTGCCAGCGCCGCTGACCGACTGGTAGGTCGCGACGACGACGCGCTTGATGGTTGCGGCATCGTGCAGCGGCTTCAACGCGACGACCATCTGCGCGGTCGAGCAATTGGGATTGGCGATGATGTTCTTGGCACGATAGCCGTCGATTGCCTCGGGATTGACCTCGGGCACGATCAACGGGACGTCGGGGTCCATCCGGTAGAGCGAGCTATTGTCGATCACGGTGCAGCCCGCCGCGGCGGCGCGCGACGCATGCGCGCGGCTGACCTCGGACCCGGCAGCAAACAGCGCCATGTCCCAGCCCTCAAAATCGAAATGTTCGATATTGTGGACCTTCAACTCCTTGCCGCTGTCGCCAAGGTCGATGATCGATCCGGTCGATCGCGGGCTGGCGACGGCGGCAATCTCGTCGAACGGGAATTCGCGCTCGACCAATATATTCAATATTTCGCGCCCGACATTGCCGGTGGCGCCAACCACGACGACCCGATAGCCCATGTTTCGTTGATCCCTTACCCTGGCGCTTCAAACCGAAAGCGGCCGGACCCCCCATGTCGGAAGGCCCGGCCGCGTTTCAAGCCGTCATCTGGCCTAGCCTAGCTGTCTTTCTTGTCGCTGCCCTTGGGCGGGCGGGGATCGCGACGTTCGGCGATGCGCGCCGATTTGCCGCGGCGACCGCGCAGATAATAAAGCTTGGCGCGGCGTACGGCGCCACGGCGCACGACCTCGATCGAATCGATCGCCGGCGAGTAAAGCGGGAAGACGCGCTCGACGCCTTCGCCGAACGAAATCTTGCGGACGGTGAAGTTGGACCCGATGCCCTTGTTCGAGCGCGCGATGCACACGCCTTCGAAATTCTGCACTCGGGCGCGTTCGCCTTCGATCACCTTGACTCCGACCTTGAGCGTATCGCCAGGGCGAAACACCGGGATCGGACGCAATTCGGTGAGGGTCTCGATCGCTTCGCTTTCGAGAGTCTGGATAAGATTCATTGCCTTAAAGCCTTAATCTTCTAGCCGCGCACCAGAGGGCGGTTCCTCCCGGGCGCCCCCATGGCGCTCGATCAGGTCCGGCCGCCTTAGCCGTGTGTCTGCGGATGCCCGGTCGTGTCGC
>JAJAZM010000077.1 GCA_026785645.1 Sphingomonas bacterium
CGTCTTGGCGAAGCTGTTGGCGGTGCCCAGCGGAAGGATCGCGAACACCGTATCCTTGCCGACGAAATGGTCGACATTGCTCGACAGGCTGCCGTCGCCGCCGCCGATGATCACCATCGGTGCCTTGGCGATGGCGTCGATCACCGTCTGGTCCATCTTGTCGGGTTCGTCGATCGCGAAGGCGTCGATCAGCTCGACCCCGGCCAGCTCGAGCTTCGCCCGCGCCTCGTCGAATACGTCGGCGCCGCGGCGGCTCATGGCATTGACGATCAGGATCGCCTGTTTCGGAAGTGCATCGCTCATGGCCCCCCAATGCACGGGGGCACTCTTTCTTTCCACAGCTTCCTCGGGCTAGGCTGTTGCTATGTCATCTTATCCCGCCTGCCGCCTGCGCCGCGGCCGATCCGCCCCGTGGATCCGCAATATGCTGGCCGAGCATCGCCTCCATCCCAGCGACCTCGTCTGGCCGTTGTTCATCGCCGACGGCAAGGACGGGGAGGAGCCGATCGCGTCGCTTCCCGGCGTGTCGCGCTGGACTGTCGACCGGCTCGCTGACCGGGCCCGCGAGGCGCGCGACCTCGGGATTCCGTGTATCGCGCTTTTTCCCAATACGCCCAATGGCTTACGCACCGATGATGCGCGCGAAGCGCTTAATCCCGACAACCTCATCTGCCGCGCGATCCGGGCCATCAAGGACGCTGTTCCCGAGGTTGGAATCCTCACCGACGTCGCGCTCGACCCCTACACCAGTCACGGCCATGATGGCCTGCTTTCACATGATGCTCGCAGTGTGACCAACGACCCGACGGTGGCGATGCTGGTCGACCAGGCATTGATCCAGGCCGCCGCCGGCGCCGACATCGTCGCCCCGTCGGACATGATGGACGGCCGCGTCGGCGCGATCCGCTCGGCGCTCGAGGCGGAAGGCCATTGCGACGTCGCGATCATGGCCTATGCCGCCAAATATGCCTCGGCCTTCTACGGCCCGTTCCGCGACGCGGTCGGCTCTCGCGGATTGCTCAAGGGGGACAAGCGCACCTATCAGATGGACCCCGCCAACGTCGGCGAAGCGTTGCGCGAGGTCGAACTCGACCTGGCCGAGGGCGCCGACATGGTGATGGTCAAGCCCGGCCTCGCCTACCTAGACGTGCTGGCGCGGGTGAAGGATACGTTCGGTGTCCCGACCTTCGCTTATTCGGTGTCGGGCGAATATGCGATGATCGAGGCCGCGGCGGCGGCCGGGGCAGGGGACCGAGATGCCTTGGTGCTCGAGACATTGATGGCGTTCAAGCGCGCCGGCGCAACCGGCGTGCTGACCTATCACGCGCCGCTTGCCGCGCGCTTGATCAATGGCTGACACGATTGCCGAGACGGAGCGATTGGTCCTGCGTGACTGGCGAGCTGGCGACCGCGCGATCTTTCTCAAGCACCTCAACAGTCCGGCGGTGATGCGCTGGCTCGGCGGGGTGCAGGATGACGCGACCTACGCTGCCGCGTTCGATCGGCTCGATAGCTACCAGCGCGACTATGGTCACACCTTCTGGATCGTCGAGCGCAAGGCCGACGGCGGAGTGCTCGGCTTCTGCGGCTTGAAACGTGTCAATGCCGAGGGCGCGCTGAACCCCGGCGACATGGAAATCGGCTGGCGGCTGCGCGAGGATGCCTGGGGGCAGGGGGTGGCCAAGGAAACCGCGATCGCCAGCCTTGACCTTGCCTTCGGTCGCTTCGCCGCGCCGCACGTCGTGGCGTTTACCGTTGCCGGCAACGTCGGCAGTTGGGGATTGATGGAGCGGCTCGGAATGTCCCGTCGCCCCGACCTCGACTATCACGATCCGCGGTTCGGGCCAGACCTCAATCCGACCATCACTTATGCCATCGAAGCGGTCGATTGGCCCGCGGCAAAGGCCGCAGCTTTGGCCTAATTGCCGAGCCGGGCGCTCAACCGATCGATGGTCATCGCCTGGCGATCGGTCACCCCCCGCAATTCGCCCGACGCCGCCTCGATTGCGGTCATGTCGCTGAACGACAGCCCGCTGCCGCTTTGAATCCGCGCTGCGGCGAGAGCATCGATGTCGGACAAGGCGCGAGTCGATCGAGCGCGCGCGCCTTCCAGCCCGGACAGCGCTTGCTGGGCAAGGATCCAGCTTTCGGACTGGGCAGAGCCGGCGGCGTTGGCCAGTGCCTGTGCCTGGCCGAGTTCCGAATCGAACATGCGTGCTCCGGCATTGCCTTCTGCGACCAGTTGCGACAGGCGCGCGGCGAGGTCGGCATCGAAAGGACCGGGGGTCGGATCCGACGCGATCGGAAGCCGCGGGTCAATCGCTTCGGCGGGCCGCCGCGCAAGCGACGGCTCGGTGGCTTTGGAGCCAGTGCAGCCGATCAGGCCAAGCGCGACAAGGGGGGCAAATAATCTCATTGTGCCGGAGGTGTAGGGCCGCCCGCGACGCGGTGCAACGCGAACGCGCATCGCCTGCCTCCGAGGGGTTGCGCGGCCCATGCCTTGCCCCTATGTCGCCCCTGCCGCGCGCCCGTAGCTCAGCTGGATAGAGCATCAGACTACGAATCTGAGGGTCGGACGTTCGAATCGTTCCGGGCGCGCCAGTTTCCCTTTCGACGTGGAGCACGAAGCGTCCCCAGTCCGCAGGGACGTGGCTTGCGACAATTACATCAGGACGGTTGCGAGGTCAGGCGCTCATCGCGGCTGGAACGCAGGCTTCGGCGCGGATTGCGAAGTCTTGGGCCAGTTTGGCATGCCAGTCGCGCGCTTGCGCCGTCACCGCGCGTCGAGCCGCAGTCCGCTCTTCGGCGGCGCGGCGTTGGTAGAAGCGCAGGTTCGACTCCATGATCGTCACTCCCCAGGACGGCACGAAGATGCGACTCATGCCCTAACGCGTGGTTAATATCCACGGACTTATTTCGCACCGGAAATGAAATTTTTGATCCGCTTTGAAAATCAACGATGTGCGCTTAGGTTGTGCCGCAGATGAGCAGAGTCGCAATCCTCCTGATGACGGCGCTTGGCCTGTCGCTGACTGTCCCGGCACTCGCTGGGGCGGTCAACTTTTCGATCATGAACGCGGCGGGTGCCAATTTGTCGGGCCTGTCGATTCGCCGGGTCGGGAGCGGTCAGTGGCAATCGCTGGGCGTTTCGGCGCAGGCTGGCACGTCGGCCGCCGTCACTTTCTCCGATCCCGACTGTGCGTTTGATTTGCGCGCAACGCTGACCGGTGGTGCAATTGTCACTTGGCCCGGGGTCAATCTGTGTGCCGTGAAACTCGTGACCTTGCGGCGGAATGCTGCGGGTCTCGCCTGGGTCGATTACGACTGATCCGGCGGCGCGGGGTGCTCCGCGCCGGAATCGGCACGGGATCCTCCGGTCGCACCGAATCAAGCAATTTGGCGCCGGCAACGAAGACCACCCCGGTGCACACCAACGCGAGCAAGATGCCCGAATTGCCAGGATAGGTTTCCATGTAATGGCGCCCGCGCTCGACCGCGCCGACGGCGATCGCATAGATTACTAGGAACGCTTCGAAGCGGGTCTTGATCGTGAATAATCGGGCGAAACGCTTTACCATCATAATGGTTAAGCAAACGCCGTGCCATCCCCGTAGTTCCGCCAATTAAGTGTTAACGGCCGATGCGGAATGTTAACCTTTCCGACTCGCCAGCACCGCAAGGTCGAGCGTTTGGAGCAAGGCCGATCGCGCATTCTCGACCGTGGCGATGAGCGATGGACGCTGCAGATCGTCGGTCGCAATTTCCTCGGGCCAGGTTGCCGCGATCGTCGCCGCGATCCGATCGAGCTTCGCCTCGTCGACCAGGAAACGCGGATCGACCACGGCAGGATCACACGCCACGCGCAGCCGCAGGCACGCCGGGCCCCCGCCATTGGCCATCGACTGGCGGACGTCGACCACCTCGACCCGGCGGATCGCGCCGTTGGACGCCAGGTGCCGCGCGATCCATTCCCACACCGACGCAGTCTCGCGCGCCTCCTCGGGAACGATCAGGGTCGATGCGCCGTCGGGCGTGGTGACGAGTTGCGCGTTGAACAGATAGGATCGGATGGCGTCGGCCAGCGGCACCTCGGCATCGGCCACTTCGACAATTTCGACCCCGGGCAGCAACGCCGTGATCGCCGCCAAGGTGGCGTCGCGGTTCGCAAACGCCTTGGCGTGGGCGAACAGCACCCGCTCGTTGGCCACCGCGACCACGTCATTGTGGAAGGCGCCGGCCGCGATCGCTTCCTCGGACTGCTCGACGAACAAGGTCCGTGACGGATCGAGCCGGTGCCGCCGCGCGATCGCCTTCGAGGCTTCGATATGCTGGCGGGCGGGAAAGGGGCCACCGGTGCGGCCATAGACGAACAGTTCGATTGCGGGTTCGCCGTGGCGCGTGGTCAGCCGCATGTGATTGGCCGCGCCCTCGTCCCCGAACGCCGCCGGCACTGGCCCGTGAACCGCGAAGGCCGCGTCAGCAAACGCCAGCTCGAGCTGGGCCAGGGTCGCGACCCATTCGTGGCTGCGGTGGGGCATGGTGCGAAGATTGGCGACCGTCAGGTGGCAGCGACCATCGGCCGTGTCGGGCGCAGGACTGACCGTCGCGGCATTGGCGGCCCACATCGCCGATGCGCTCATCGCATTGGCGGCGATCTCCGGCTCCGCGCGCTCGATGTCGGTGCCGAGATCCGCCAGCCAGGCCCGCGCCGGTCGCGGCGGCGGAACGAACACCCCCTGGACCAGCCCGAGCGCGAGATTGGCGCGCATCTTGTCGACGCCCTGCAACGCCGCTGCCCGCGGGCAGGATGCCTCGCCACGGTGCATGGTCGAGGCGAGGTTGCCGAGGCTGAGGCCGGCATAATTGTGGCTCGGCCCGATGATTCCGTCGAAATTGATTTCACGGATCGGCATCAGCGCAGCGTCGCCAGCACGTTGTCGCCATGGTCGAGACGCAGCTTTTCCGCCGTCATATCGTCGAAATAGATGCAATCGTCATCGCCGCGCTGCGCCTGGCCATAACAAGCGAGGAAGTAGCTCAACCGCCCGCTCGCGAGCATCATCGTTTCGCCCTTCTCACCCGGCTGCGGCGCGCCCGCGTAACGCAGCCATTGGGAATTCTCGATCGTTCTGATCTTGTCGGTCGCGGCGGTGACCGTCGGCCCGCCGTCGAAAATATCGATGTAGCAATCGTAATTGAAACCCTCGCTCTCCAGCATCCTGAGCGCCGCGCGACCGGTCGGGTGAGGCTGGCCCATCACCGATTTGGCGCTGTCGGGCAGCATCGCGACATAGATTGGCGTCTTGGGCATCAAATCGGCGATGAATTGCGTCCCGTGGACCGCGTTGAATTCGTCCGCCTCGGGGAAGCTCATCCCGAAGAAGCGCCCCGCCAGCGCGTCCCAGAAGGGCGAATGGCCGGCCTGGTCCATCACCCCGCGAAGCTCGGCCAGCACCCGCGCCCCGAATCGCGGCCGGTGCTGCTTGATGAACAAATATCGCGACCGCGCGAGCAGCATTCCCAGCCCTCCCGCGCGCTCGTGGGGATGGAGGAACAAGCCGCCGACTTCCGACGAGCCTTCGAGGTCGGTGGTCAGCGTGAGCGTCTGGTTGCGGAATATTCGCCCCAGTTCCTCGCTTTTCTGGGTCAGCGTCGACATTCGGTAGCTGTAGAACGGACGATCGCTGCCAACCTCCCCAAACACCTGGCAGGTGCCGCGGATCGCCTTGGTCTCGACATTTTCGAGCACGAACAGGAACAGATCGTCGGCCTGGTTCTCGCCCTCGCGCTCGAACCCTTCCTGCGACTTGGCCAGCTTGGCCTCAAGCGTGCCCTTGTCGGCGGGCAGGTTGGTGAAGCCGCCGCCGGTCAATTTGCTCAGCTCGTACAAAGCGCGAAGGTCGCCCGGCACCGCGGCGCGGATGCGGAAGCTCATCGCCCCGCCTCCGCCGCCAGCCGAAGGATGGTCAGCGCGGACAAGGCCGCGCGCTCGCCAAGAGACTCGACGATCAGATATTCCTCCATCGAATGAATACTCCCGCCGCGCGCGCCCATCGTGTCAATCACCGGCACCCCGCAGGCCGCGATATTATTGCCGTCGCACACCCCGCCGGTCGATTTCCACCCGATCGACTGGCCAAGGTCGGCCCCCGCCTGGCGAACGATCCCGAACAGTGCTTCGAGCTCGGGGGTCATCGGCTTGGGCGGCCGCGCGAAATGGCCGTGAACGGAGATCGCCACGTCATGGCCCGCCGCAACTTCGGCGACCGAGGCGTCGATCAACGCTTGCGCCCGTATTTGGTCCGCGATCGTCGCGGGGCGCAGATTGACCCGCAGGATCGCCAGATCGGGAACCACATTGTTGGGGCTGCCGCCGTCGATCTTCGCCGGATTGACCGACAGGCTCGGACCCACTGCCGCCTTCAGCCGAAGCGCCAGATCGGCGGCGGCGAGCAATGCATTGCGCCCGTCCTCGGGGTTGCGCCCGGCATGCGCCGACTTTCCCCGCACCGTGAAACTGAAATTGCCGCTCCCCGGCCGCGCGCCCGCCAGCGTCCCGTCGGGCAGCGCCGACGGCTCGAAGGTCAGCGCCGCGCGCTTGCCCTGCGCGGCCTGCGTCAGCAGCGCCTCCGACGCCAGCGACCCGACTTCCTCGTCCGAATTGAGCACCACCTCATAGCCGATGCTGCTCGCCGCTGGACTCGCCTCGACCGCTTGAAGCGCGGCCAGCATGATCGCGATCCCGCTTTTCATGTCGGCCACGCCGGGCCCGCCAAGCGTCCCCGCGTCGAGCCAGCTCAGCGCCTGGAACGGATGATCGACTCCAAACACCGTATCCATATGTCCGGTCAGCAGGATTTGCAGCGGCGCCTCGGGCCGGACGGTCAAATGGAGGTGTTGGCCATGCGGCAGATCATTGGGCCGACCGAGCAAATCGATTGCATCGACCGGCGCCGGATCGACCAGCCTGATGTCGCCCGGAAGCACCGCGAAGGCATCACCGATCATCCCCGCGACCCGCGCCAGTCCACCCAGGTTGCGCGATCCCGAATTGACCGCCGCCCACGTCCCGACCTGCCCCAGCATCGCGCCCTGCGCCGCCATCGCCCGTTCGACGCAATCGCGTTCAATTGAAGTCAGCCCCGTCATCGACCCGCTGCCTAGCGCGGCAAGGGCGTCAAAGCCACTCCCCGAACCCGGCGACGATCGCGCGGTACATATCGCGCTTGAACGGAACGATCAGCTCGGGAAGCTCGCTTGGCGTCACCCATTTCCAGTCGTTGAACTCGGGGTCGCTGGTGGCGATGTCGATATCGGTATCGCTGCCGATGAACCGCGCCAGGAACCAGTCCTGATCCTGACCCTTCCACTTGCCCTTCCACAATTTTCCGGCAAGCTCGGGGGGCAAGTCATAACGCAGCCGCTGCGGATGATCGGCGACCCGCTCGACCAATTGCGGTGGTATGCCCGTCTCTTCCTCCAGTTCGCGCAACGC
>JAJAZM010000078.1 GCA_026785645.1 Sphingomonas bacterium
GATCACCCGATCGTCGCCGAGCAGGCGGACCCCGCGCACCCCCATCGACGAGCGGCTCTGGAATTCGCGCACATCGGTCGACAGGAAGCGGATCGCCTTGCCGTTCTTGGTCGCGAGCAGGACGTCATCCTGCTCGGTCAGTAATTCGACCGCGATCAAACAATCACCCGATTCCTGCTTGGTCTCGTCGCCGTCATCGACATCGCCATCTTCGGCGACGCCGAACTTCATCGCGATCTTGCCCGCCGTCGGGATGTTGGTGAAGGCGTCCATCGAATTGCGCCGTACCGTGCCCCTCGCAGTCGCGAACATGATGTGGACATTGCCCCATTCAGCTTCGTCTTGCGGCAGTGCGAGCACGGTCGAGATGGTTTCGCCCTCGGCCAGCGGGAGCAGGTTGACCATCGGCCGGCCCTTGGCGGTCGGGCCGCCCTCGGGCAATTTCCACACCTTCATCCGGTACACGCGCCCGGTCGAGGAGAAGAACAATACCGGATTGTGGGTCGAGGTGACGAACAGCGTGGTGACGACATCCTCTTCCTTGGTCGACATGCCACTGCGGCCCTTGCCGCCGCGCTTCTGCTCGCGGAATAGCGCCAGCGGGGTGCGCTTGATGTAGCCGGTCATGGTCACCGTCACGACCATGTCCTCGACCTCGATCAGATCCTCATCGTCGATCCCGTCGACCGCGCCCGCCAGCTCGCTTCTGCGTGGGGTCGAAAACTCGGCATCGACCTCGTCGAGCTCGGTGCGCATCACCTCAAGCAGCCGGACGCGATTGCCGAGGATTTCGAGTAATTCGGCGATGGTCTTGGCAAGCCCTTCGAGTTCGCCGCCAATTTCCTCGCGGCCAAGCGCTGTGAGGCGATGCAGGCGAAGCTCGAGGATCGCCCGGACTTGCGTCTCGCTAAGGCGATACGTGTCACCCGCGGCCTGCGGCTCGATCGCTTCGACCAGCATGATATACTGCCGGATCTCGGAGATCGGCCAGTCGCGCCCGATCAGTTTCTCGCGCGCTTCGACGGGGCTCGCCGAGCCGCGGATCAGTTTCACCACCTCGTCGAGGTTGGTCACCGCGACCACTAGCCCGAGCAAGATGTGCGCCCGGTCGCGCGCTTTCGCCAATTCGAATTTGGAGCGGCGGGTGATGACCTCCTCGCGGAAGCGGATGAATGCTTCGATGAAGTCGCGCAGCGTGAGTGTCTCGGGCTTGCCGCCGCGGATCGCGAGCATGTTGGCGGGGAAGCTCGATTGCGCCGGGGTATGACGCCACAATTGGTTGAGCACGACCTCGGGGGTCGCGTCGCGCTTCAGCTCGATGACGATCCGCACGCCAAGCCGGTTGGACTCGTCGCGAATATCGGACACGCCCTCAATGCGCTTTTCCTTGGCGGCTTCGGCGATCTTTTCGACCAGCCCATTCTTGCCGACCTGGTACGGGATTTCGGTAAGCACGATCGAGCGCCGGTCATTGCGGCCTTCCTCGACATGCGCGCGGCTGCGCTGGAGGATCGAGCCGCGCCCGGTGGTGTAGGCCGAATGGATCCCGGCCTTGCCGAGAATGATCGACCCGGTCGGGAAATCGGGGCCGAGGACATGTTCCATCAATCCTTCGCAGGTGATCTCCGGATCCTCGATAAAGGCGCGGCAGGCAGCGATCACTTCACCCAGATTGTGCGGCGGGATGTTGGTCGCCATGCCGACCGCAATTCCGCCCGCGCCGTTAACGAGCAGGTTGGGGAAGCGCGCCGGTAGCACCTGCGGCTCGCGTTCGGAAGCGTCGTAATTGGGGGTAAAATTGACCGTGTCGCGGTCGATGTCGCCGAGCAGGAAATTGGCGACCTTGGCCAGTCGTGCCTCGGTATAGCGCATCGCGGCGGGGGGGTCGGGATCCATCGATCCGAAATTGCCTTGGCCGTCGATCAGCGGGACGCGCATCGACCAATCCTGGGTCATCCGGGCGAGCGCATCGTAAATCGCGCTGTCGCCGTGAGGGTGATATTTACCCATGACGTCACCGACGATCCGGCTCGACTTGCGATAGGCCTTGCCCGCGACATAGCCCGCTTCCTGGCAGGCATACAGAATCCGCCGATGAACCGGCTTCAGCCCGTCGCGAACGTCGGGGAGCGCGCGCGCGACGATCACCGACATGGCGTAATCGAGGTAGCTGGTCTTCATCTCCTCGACGATCGAGATCGGCGCGATATGCTCGCTCGACGGAGGATTGCTTGCAGTGTCGGCCGGAGGCTCGGTAGCCAAGATATTTCCAGTCTGGTTGGTCGAGGATCAAGTGCGGAGAATCGCCTGCGTAAAGCGCGGACGGAGCCCGTCAGCCTGTTAGCCGATCGAGCGTGTGAAGACCACCCCGCGCACGTGTACGCGCGTGCCTGCGCGAGGGGGTTTGCGAGGTGGCTTAATTGCGGACAAACAACGGCTTGTCGGGGGTCGATCCATCGGCGTCGAAGCGCCAGCCGTCGCAGTCGAATAAGGGTAGGGCGGCGGGGTCGTCGACACGCTCCTCGCATAGCCAGCGCGCCATCGCCCCGCGCGCAACCTTGGCGGTGAAGCTCTGGAACTGGAGGCCTTTTGCGTTGTGAACCCGGAAGTCGGGGGCGATGACCCGGACCGACTTGGCCAACTTGCCCCTGAGCGCCGCATAATATTCGTTGCTGGCGAGGTTGATCACCAGCTTCGATCGGTCAGCCCGGAGGTCGGCAGCGACCGCCTTGGCAACCTTGTCGCCCCAATGGTCGGTCAGCTTGCCGCCGTCAGGTGCCCATTTCGTGCCCATCTCGAGCCGGTAGGGCCGGATCGCGTCGAGCGGCCGCAGCAAGCCGTACAATCCCGACAGGATGCGCAAATGATCTTGCGCGAAGGCGATGGTTTCAGGCTCCGCGCTGGCCGCATCGAAGCCGCGATAGACATCGCCCGCGAAGGCGCGGATCGCAGGGCGCTTCTCGGCCCGCCCGAAGCGTTTGAATCGCTGATCGTTAAGCTTGGCAAGTGCGGGTGAAATGTGCATCAATTCGCCAAGGCCATCAGCACCGATCTTCGCTGCTGCACGAGCAATCCGTCCGGCCTCGGCGGCAAATTTCGGGCGGGTCGGATCATCCGTAAAAACAGAGTCGAAATCGAGCGTTTTGGCGGGGGACAGGAGGATGAGCATGAGCGAACCGCTAGCCTGACCAATGGCCGCCGTCAAAGCCATGCGTAAGTTCTTGGAAAACAGTCATTCAATCAGCATTCACGTGATGGCCCGCAAGTCGGTTGGCACGAAATCGAAGTGGGTCTATGCCCGGTAACGCCTACCAGTGGATGATCCGTCCGGCGCTCGCGCCGGTGGAGGAGGAGATTTTTCATGACGCTCAAGACGCTTACCCTGACGCTTACGATGCTCGGTCTCGTTGCACCGATGACGGTCGCGCAGGCCCAATCTGGAGTGCCGGTGAAACCGACGATCCGGACCTCGGTCGATGACCGCACGGACAAGAAGAAGGACGACGGGGCCAAGGGCTCCGCAGGGAGCGGAGCCACTTCGACTGACGGTCGCAAGCTCAACATTTCAAAGGGTGCACTCAAGGCAATTATCGACCTTCAGACTGCGGTCAATGCCAACGATGTTGCGTCCATCCCGGCCAAGCTCGCCGCGGCCCAGGCGGTTGCCAAGACCAATGACGATAAGTTTGCGATTGCGTCCAATCAGGTGCGGGCTGGAATCAAAGCCAATGAACCCGCCGCGATCCGCGTCGGGGTGGATGCGCTGCAAGCCTCGGGCGCTGCCGAAACCCCCGATCTGGTCGCCCTCTACACCGACCTCGGCAGGCGCTACCAGGATGCCAAGCAGGTCGATCAGGCGATCCTCGTGCTCGACAAGGCGATGGCGCTCAACCCGAACAATGTCCCAACGTTGCTCAATCTCGCCAGCATCCGCAATGCGCAGGGCCAGAAGGCCGAAGCCGTGGCTTTGATGCAAAAGAGCTTTGCCGCGAGCAAGGCATCGGGCGTCAAGGTCGAGGAAGGCAATTACAAATTCGCCGCCGGCCTCGCTTATGACCAGCGCCTGCCGGTCGCCAACGATCTCGCCCGGCAATGGGTCGCGGCCTATCCTTCGCCCGCCAGTTGGCGCGATTCGCTGCGCATCTATCGCGATCTCAACAAGCCGACGCAGGCCCAGTTGATCGACCTGCTGCGGCTCGGCCGCGCGGCCAATGCGTTGAGCGGCGAGAGCGATTATTTCGCGTTTGGCAGCGCCTTGGTCAATGCCGGCAAGCTGGCCGAAGCCAAGACCTTGCTGGCCGAAGCCAAGACCGCGCCCAATGTCGATTCGACCAAGCGCGCCTTCACCGACCTCACCGCCCAGGTGACCGCCGCGCCGGCCCGCGCTGCGGTCGATGCCTCTGCCAAGTCGGCACTTGCGGGCGCCAATGGCAAGGCGATGATCGACGCCGGTGACGCGCTCTACGGGCACGGCGCTTATGCCGAAGCAGCGCCGCTATACCGCGCCGCTTTGGGCAAGGGCGGCGACGCCAGCCTGGCCAATCTCCATCTTGGGATGGCGCTCGCCCGCGCTGGCGACAAGCCCGGCGCGACCGCCGCGCTCAATGCCGTGACCGGCGCCAATGCCGACGTCGCGCGCTACTGGCTATTGTGGCTTTCAACGAAGGCATAGTCCTTGGTTAGAGCGTTGCAGCGGGCGTCGGACATGGTCCGGCGCCCGTTGTCGCAATCCCCCCGATCGTCCCAAATCGGGATGGTTAACCGACCCTTGCTACCGCCGCCGCGCTCCATGGGTAATGGCTTGCCCCCAAAGGCAATTTTGCAAAAGGCGGAGTGATTAGAGCGTGCGGTTTGACGATCGACTGGCCACAGTATTGTCGCAGCCGGTGGGCTCGCCGCATGACCGTGCGGTGCGCTGGCGGCAATTGGTCGATCTCGTCGCGCGCGCCAACGGCAATTCGGACCGCGGCTTGCTCGAACAAGCGATTGACCTAATCCGTATCGACTTGCCTGCAATCCGCGAGCCAATCCGCGCTGCCGCAGCACGCTCGATTGCCGGATCGCCGATCCCGCTGGCGTTGCTCACGGTCTTTGCAGCGGACAAGCTTGCCGTCGCCGCGCCGTTGATCGTCTCGGCCTCGCTCAACGGGGACGCGCTCGCCGCGCTGCGCGTCGCCGCCTCGGCCGACGTCGGCCGCTTCCTGGATAGCTTGAGCCGCCCGCCTGCAGCCGACGCGCCGACCGAAACAGCGCCTCCGCCGCCGCCCGAGCCAGAACCGGTCACCGTACTTGAGCCCGAGCCCGAGCCCGAGCCCGAGCCCGAACCTGAGCCCGTCCCGTCGATCAGCGAAGTTGTCGCTCGGATCGAACGCCTGCGCGCAAGCCGGGCCCCATTGTCGCCGCCGATCGTCGAACAAGCGCCGCATGCGCCCGATTATCCGGTGCCGGCCCTGTTCCGCTGGGAATGCGGCGCGGGCGGGGAGATTGAATGGGTCGAGGGCGCCCCGCGCGGGCCGCTGATCGGCCGATCGATAGCATATGCCGATCCGGATGAGGGGGTCGACGATTGCGTCGAGCGGGCGTTCGTCATCCGCGCGCCGTTCCGCGATTGCCTGCTCGAACTTGGCGACGATGGCTTGATGGCCGGCAAGTGGCAGATCAGCGGCGCGCCGGCCTTCGCGTCGGGCGACGGGCGTTTCATCGGCTATCGCGGGATCGCGCGGCGCGGCCAACCCGAGCCCGATCCGCTGCCGCCGCGGCTCGGCGGACGGCTGCCGACCGGCAATGACGCGCTGCGCGAGATGATTCACGAGATCAAGACGCCGCTCAATGCGATCATCGGCTTTGCGGAGATTATCGACGGCCAATATTTCGGCCCGGCGCATCGCCGTTATCGCGAGCGCGCGGCGGAGATCGTGACCAACGCCCGCTCCTTGCTCGAAGCCGCCGAAGATCTCGATTTCGTCGCCAAGCTCCAGTCCGCCCGTGCCACTGCAAGCGAGGGCACCGATTTCGCGAATTTCTTCCCGCCATTCGCCGATACGTTGCTGGCGCGCGCCGCGACGCTTGGCGTGCAGCTCGATGTCGATGCGCCCGACACGGCGGGAACATGCATGCTCGAGCCCGAACTGACCGAGCGCCTGCTGCGCCGGTTCACCGACGCTATCCTCGCCGCGACCGCGCCTGGCGAACATCTCACCCTTCGTGTGCGCCGCTTCGATACCATTTTCGCGATCGGCGTGACCCGCCCGAAGGCGACCATCCTGGCCGGCAAGGAAGATCTGCTCGATCCGGAATTCACGATCGGCGGCGCCGATCGCGCGTTGCTCGGGCTCGGTTTCTCGCTTCGATTGATCAACGGGCTGGTCGGGATTGCCGGTGGTGGGCTGGATATCGACGACGGCCAGTTCACGCTGAGCATTCCGCTCAAGGCGGACTGACCAGGACAGTCCACCTGCTCCTGCGGCTTCGGCGGGCGGCCTCCGCGTCAATCTTCAGCTGGCTTGCCAACTGGAGCTTTTGCAAAGGCTGGTGGGCCCGGAGGGACTCGAACCCCCAACCTAGCCGTTATGAGCGGCCAGCTCTAACCAGTTGAGCTACAGGCCCCCACCGCGAAGCTCGCTCCCCCTTTGCTTCGCTACGGGATCATTGACGGTACGACCATCCCCGGATGGTCGTATTTGACCGTCAAATGATGGTCGGGGAGACAGGATTCGAACCTGCGACCCTCTGCTCCCAAAGCAGACGCGCTACCAGGCTGCGCCACTCCCCGACGCCGAGCCCGATAGAGCGCCTAGGCCTCGTCCGTAAACCCCCGAACCTTAATTCGAGTTGGCGGGAGCAGCCGGCTTTGCTTCATTCTTGTTGCCGACCCTGACGTCGACATCCAGGTTGCGGACCTCGGCGGTCGCTTCCTTGGCGTCATTGACGATCGCACCGGCTGCCTGATCGACGGTGTTGAGCGCGGTCGCACCGGCATCCTTGGCGACCTCCTCATTGTAGGACACGGTCATCTGGTCGTTGGCCTTGTCTTCGGTCACCTGGCAGGCGCCGAGCAGCAGGGCCGGGGCGAGAAAGATAAGTTTGCGCATGATTTTTTCCTTCAGTCGATGTGTATCGTTCAACGTCGGCTGCGGCGCTGCGGCTCCACCCGGGGCTCGATCCCGCCCGACAAGATCGCCAGCACCGCGGTCCACGCCGCAACATTCTGCTTCAACTGCGCCGGGTCAACCTTGTCGAGCGTATCGTCGGGGGTGTGATGATAATCGAAATAGCGCGAGCCGTCCTGGTTGAGCGCCACCCCGGGAAGGCCATCGGCGATCATCGGGCCGATGTCCGAGCCCTCGGTCTGGTCGAGCGCGCCGGGCACGATCCCGAGCGGCTGCAACGCGCGTTGGATCGCCAGCGCCTCGGCTTTGCGCGCCTCGCCCAGTCGACTGTCGACTTTCCAGATGCGGTCGGCGCCGAAATCGCTCTCCATCAGCGCATAATGCGGCTGCTTGCCATATTTGGAGCGATAATCGAGCCCGCCGAACAGGCCGACTTCCTCCGCCCCGAACCACACGATGCGGATCGTCCGGAGCGGCCGCCCGGCATCCATGATTCGCTTGGCCGAGGCGGCGGCGATGGCCACCCCGGTTGCATCGTCGATCGCACCGGTGCCCTGGTCCCAGCTGTCGAGGTGACCGCCGACCAGGATTGGCGCCAGGCTCGGGTCGCGACCCGGCACTTCGGCGATGACATTGCCCGATTGCTGATCCGTCAAATTGGTCGATTCAAGCTGGAGCCGCATCCGCACCGGGCCGGTGGCGCGTTTGAGGATCCGTTGGACCTGCTCGGCGTCGGGCAAGGGCAATGCGCCAGCCGGGATCGGCGTCACTCCGGCCGCGAAGCTCATCGTCCCGGTATGCGGATTGCGGTGATAATCGGTGCCGATCGATCGAATGACGATCGCAATCGCACCCTTGCGGCTAGCAATGCTCGGCCCCTGGCGGCGCGGCGCACCGAATATGCCATAGCCCGATCCGTCCTCGGTGCGCGGCATGGCATGCGACACGAACACGATCTTGCCACGCACCGCCGAATCGGGCGCGGCCTCGAGCGCGGCCAGCGTGTCGAACCCGACCAGGTCGCCTTCGATTCCGCCTGGCGGGGTCGAACCCGAATTGCCGAGCGCGGCGATGACCAGTTTCTGCGGGAAGGGGGCGATGATCGAGGCGCTTTCTGCACCGCGCGACCACACCGGCATGGTGAACGGGTCGATCCGCACATTGGCGAACCCCATGGCCTTCAATTTCGCGACGCTCCAGGTGCGTGCGCGGGCTTCGGCCTCGGTCCCGGCCATGCGCTGACCGACCTCGGTGGTCAGCCCCTCGGTAATGTCCCACGCATAGGTGTCGGTCAGCGCAGCATCGCGCAGCCGGTCGACCTCGCTCGGCGAAACCTGAGCGGGGAGGGCGGCGGAGGCGGCGAGCAGGGTCGCGGCAATCAAGGGGCGGATCATGCCGACCTGCCTAGCCAGCGCGATCCCCGCTGTCATCGCCTGTCTGTCGAATATTATAGCAAGCGCATCTGGTCGCCCTCGGGGGGAACGAACAGGTCACGGCGCAACGGGACTTTCATGTTTCCGAGGCCATAGCGTTTCGCCGCTTTGTCGAACCGCGTGGCGAGCAGATCCGCCCACGCCCCTTGCCCGCGCATCCGGCTGTGGAAATCGGGATCATTCTCGCGCCCGCCGCGCATTGATCGGATGGTCGCCATGACCTTTGCCGCGCGGTCGGGATAATGCTGGTCGAGCCACGCGCGGAACAAGGGCGCAACTTCGTGGGGCAACCGCACCGGCAGGTAAAAGCCGCCGCGCGCGCCCGCCGCAACCGCCGCCTGGACGATCGCCTCAAGCTCATGATCGGTAATCTGCGGCACCACCGGCGCGATCGCGACATAGGTCGGCACCCCGGCCTTGGTCAGCGCGGTGACCGCCGCAAGCCGCTTTTTCGCCGATGGCGCGCGTGGCTCGAGAGTTCGGGCGATCGCCGGGTCGAGCGAGGTGATCGAGATCGCCACCGACGCAATCCCCAGCTTCGCCGCCTCAGCCAGCAAATCGAGGTCGCGCACCACCCGGTCGGACTTGGTGGTGATGGTGAACGGATGGCAGGTTTCGAGCAGCAGTTCGATTAGCGAGCGAGTGACCCGCCAGCGCTCCTCGATCGGTTGATAGGGGTCGGTGTTGGTGCCCATCGCGATCGGGGCGCATTCATAGCCCGGCCGCGACAGCGCGCCGTTGAGGAGTTTCGCGGCGTCGGGTTTGACGAACAGCCGGCTTTCGAAATCGATCCCTGGCGACAGGTCATGAAACGCATGGGTCGGCCGCGCGAAGCAATAGATGCAGCCATGCTCGCACCCACGATAGGCATTGATCGAGCGGTCGAAATTGATGTCGGGCGAGCGATTGCGGGTCAGGATCGACTTGGCGCGCTCGATTGTCACCGTCGTCTGACGCTTGGGAATGCCGTCCAGCGCCTCGACCGAGTCGAGCCAGTCGCCATCGACCACATGCTCCTTCAAATTGAAGCGCGTGGAACCCTCGTTGCGCGTCGCCCCGCGGGCCTTGGTCGATTCGATCGGCATGACGCGATGCTAGCGCCAAGTACAGAACGAAACAAGAACGATCAGCGGCGGACGGCCATCGGAAAGGCGGGCCATTTATGTTGCGCGACGGCCTTGAGGGACGTCTGCGGAGCGCCAGCAAGCCCTTCATAGACCCACATGTTGCGCAGCACCGCAGGAACGTAATAGCGCGTTTCCCAATAGGGTAGGCTTTCGATCCATAGCAATGGATCACCCTTGTCGTTGATGCTGTTCCACCGATCGACCGGCAGTGGCCCGGCATTGTAGGCGGCGATCACCTTGGGCAACTGGCCGCGCGTCGCGCCCTTGCCGCGCATCAGCTCGATGAAGCTCTGGCCATATTCCAAATTGGTCACCGGATCGGCGAGATTGCCGACCGCGACCCCGCGCGCCCGCGCCGTATCGCCCGCCGTCCCGGGCCGGACCTGCATCAGCCCGACCGCGCCCGCCGGGCTGACCGCCGCCATCCTGAAATCGCTTTCCTGGCGGACGTGGGCATAAGCCAGCGCCGGATCGACCCGCCATCCCCCGGCCGGTGCCCAGCGCGGCAACGGGAATCGATCGGCGGCGGCAGCGACCGCGCCCATCGGGCCGTTATGCGCTATCCAGAACGCTGCGGCGGGAAGCTCGAGTTCGCGTGCTTTGGCGGCCAGCGCGCTATGGCTCGACGGCGATCCGATCTTGCACTGGTGGCGAAGGATTTCCTCGGCCAAAGCGCGCTCGCCGATCGCTGCCAGTTCGGTCGCCCGGCGGACGTTAGGCAACAGGCCGATGCTCAACGGCGCGCGCTGCGCAGGAGCGAGCGACTTGTCCATTCCCAGCGTCTGGCGCGCAACGAGGCCGTAGAAACTCTCGGGCGATCGGGCCGCGGTCTTCATCAGCGGCTCGACCAACTGTGGCCGGCGGCACGCCATTTCGGATCGCGCCGCCCAATAGGCGCCGGCCGCGATCAATTCGCTCTCGGCTCGACTGATCGCCACTGCTCGGAAATGTGCCGCTGCATTGTTGCAGTCGTTGAGCCGCCACGATGCCAGCCCGGCAATCCACTGCGCCTGCGCCGCCCATTCGCCGCTCGCCCCCGAAATCCCGGCTTCGGCGATTCGCTTGGCCTCGGCATCCTGGCCCGTGACATAATAGATCCACGCCACCCGCTGGGCTGCCTCGGCTCGTGCCTCGGCGCCGAGGCTGGGCGAGGCGGCGTTGAACAGCGCCTCGGCCTCGACCGCCGAATCGCGCTTGACCAGTGGCTCCATCGCCAGTCGCAGCGCGTCGGCGGCCGACTCGCCCCGGACCGGCGCCGAGCGATGGCGGCGCGGCGCTGCGGTAAGGGGCACCATCCGTCGCGGATTGGCAACCGCAGGAGGAGCCACCGAACCGCGCGCGATCGCCATCCGCTGCAGCTGGCTCGCTTGCGGCAAGTCGGGCGCGGCCGCGATCAGCGCCTCGATCGCCGCCAGCTCGGCCTTGGGTGAATTTCGAGCGGTATATAGCTGGGCCCGCGCCACGACCTTCAGCGGATGCTCGGGCAGCGCGTCGATTCCCGCGCTGGCGCTCGCCCAGCTCTCGGCGCGGATTGCGGCAAATACCCCACGCCAGTCCCTCGGCACCGCAACCACCGGCGCGGCAGGCGGCAGCATCGGCTGGTCGACCAGCACCGGCGCCAGCGGATCTTCCTGTGCCAGCGCCGGGGTCGCGCTCGACAGCATGAGCAGGGGCAGGGTCCAGCGCATCAGATATCCTCTTCCATCAGCAATAACAGGTCGCGCCATGCCAGCGCCTTGTCCCCCGGCCGCTGCAGCAGCCATCGCGGGTGGAAAGTGGCAATCGTCCGCACCCCTTCGATCTTGTGCACCCGGCCGCGCGCTTGCGGCAGCCGCTCGCCGAGTAACGCCCGGCTCGGCCCCTCGCCGAGCAGCACCAGCCGCTTGGGCCGGGCCAGGGCGACATGCCGCCGCGCAATGTCGGCGCAGGCCTCGACCTCGCTCGGAGTCAATTTGGCCCCCGGCGCGGCAAAGCAGGCGAGCGATGCGCTATACGCTGCGTCGGGCGCGAAGCCGATCGCGGCGAGCATCCTCACCGCCAGCGCCCACGCCTCGCCGCCGATCGGCTGGTCGCCATCTTCGCGCCCCGGCATGTCGCTGAGAAACATGATCTCGGCCCCCTCGGC
>JAJAZM010000079.1 GCA_026785645.1 Sphingomonas bacterium
CGATCCATTTGCGGCATTTGTCGAAGCCGCCGCGCAGGCAATCGAGCAGCCGTGCCCGGTAGGCGGTGCGATAGACCGCGAGGCCGGCCCGCATCTCGCTCGGCCAGTCGAGCACGGCGGCCGGATCGACCCCGGTCACGGTGGCATGGAATCGCTGCTGGATGGCGGCCAGGGTCACGCGGCGCAGCTGATGCGGCCGGCCGCAACCGACAAAGCGGCGCGGCGACGGGCGATGTCGAGCTCGTCGAGCAAGCTGTCGAGTGGCGGGATATCGTCATCGCGCTCGATCATCGTCGCGACCGGCCCGAAGCGGCGGACGGCGGCGTCGTAGAGCGACCAGACATCGGCCGCGACCGGGCTGTCATGGGTGTCGATCAGCATGTCCTCACTTTGGCTGTGCCCGGCGAGATGGATCTGGCGAACACGATCGACCGGGATCGCGGCGAGATACGATAATCCATCGAAGCCGTGATTGCGGCTGCTGACGAAGATGTTGTTGACGTCGAGCAGCAAATAGCAGCCGGTCCGCTGGCACATTGCCGAGAGGAACTCCCACTCGGTCAACCCGCAATCGGCAAACTCGACATAGCTCGATGGATTTTCGAACAGCATCGGCCGCTCGAGCGCATCCTGCGCGACGACGATATTGGCACATACCGTGTCGAGCGCTTCTTCGCTGTAGGGCAGGGGCAGCAGGTCATGGCTGTTGTGTCCGCCGATTCCGGTCCAGCACAAATGATCGGAGACCCATAATGGCCGGACCCGGTCGGTCAGCGACTTGAGCCGCTTGAGATACGCCCGATCAAGCCCGGCAGCTGAGCCGATCGACATCGAAACGCCGTGCATCGCCACCGGATAGTGCTCGCTGATCTGGTCGAGCGTGGCCAGCGGCCGGCCGCCGTCGACCATGAAATTCTCCGAAATGATCTCGACGAAATCGACCGGCACCGAGCGCTCCAGAAAGTTGGCATAATGCGGCCGGCGCAGGCCGAGGCCAAAACCGGAGAATGGCGCGATGTCGGTCATGTCTGTCCTTCGCGATGGCGAGTTGATGGAAAAGGCGGCCCGGAAACAGGGGGGGCGAAACCGGGCCGCCAGCCCTTACCCGCGCAAGTCGCCGATCGTGCCGTCCTTGCTGAGGCATTGGCTTGCCTTGAGTGCCTTGAAACCATGGCCCTTGCACTCGTTATTGCCTTTGCATTCATGGGCCGTCGTCTTGCAGTCGGCGGTTCCCTTGCAACTGTTGACGCCATAACAGTGAACCGTGTCGGCGGCGGCGACCGCGGCGCCCTGGCTTCCGCTCGGCGGTGTCGCGGCCGAAGCGATCGTGGACAAAGCGAAAAGAGCAGCTGCGGTCGTGAAGCGGACTCCGGTGCGAAGGTTGGTCATCCGATGATCTCCGAATTGCGTTGCGCCAGATTGACGTCCTGCATTCGCAGGGGCGCCGGATATGGTTACATTCGGAAATTCCCAGTCGTTTTTCGGAACGGCTGTAACGATCCCGCTCGCGGCGGCGAAAGAAGGGGGGTCGATGGCTCGATCGTCGGGCCGCCCCTTCAAGGAGAATAGGATGTCCTACCTTTCGCACCGCCCGTTGCTGGCCGGCTTGCTCGCCGCCTCGGTCACCGTCGGCCTCGCCAGCGCGGCCTCGGCCCAGGCCAAGAAACCGGCCACCGAAAAATGTTTCGGAGTCGCCAAGGCAGGCAAGAACGATTGCGCCGCGGGGCCTGGCACCAGTTGCGCGGGAACGTCGACCAAGGACTATCAGGCCAATGCCTGGAAGCTGGTCAAGGCTGGCACCTGCCTGTCGATCAAGACCCCCAAAGGCAACGGCTCGCTGAAATCTAAGGCCTGATAAAGTGACGCGGATCCTTGCCACCTACGACCGCGTCACCATCGCCCTGGCGGGGAGGGTGGGGGAAGGGATTGCCCTGCTTTTCCTGCGGGTCGTCTTCGCCGGCATCTTCTGGCGTTCGGGCCGGACCAAGGTAGAAGAGGGCAGCTGGATCACGATCAGCGACAACGCCAGATTCTTGTTCAGCGAAGAATATGCGGGCGTTCCGTTGCCGCCGGAATTCGCCGCAGTGGCCGCGACGAGCGCCGAGCATCTGTTCCCGATCCTGTTGGTGATCGGGCTGGCAACCCGGTTTTCGGCACTGGCGTTGTTGCTGATGACACTCGTCATCCAGATTTTCGTCTATCCCGATGCCTGGTGGTCGGTGCATTCGCTGTGGGTCGCCATGGCGCTGGTACTGATCGCGCGCGGAGGAGGGCTGTTTTCGGTGGATCGGTGGCTAGCCCGAGGAAGACGCCAATGAAGGCTGACGAGCCCGCAATGGCGCGGCTGATGGCGTTGGCCCAAGGCGGCGATCGGCAGGCCTATTCGGCCTTGCTCACCGCCTGTGCAGCCTGGTTGAAGCGTTATTTTTGTCGCCGCGTCGCACCCTCGAGCCTCGACGATTTGGTGCAGGAGACCTTGCTTGCACTGCATCGCAAACTGTCGAGTTATGATCCAGCCCGGCCATTCTTGCCCTGGCTGGCAGCGATCGCGCGCTATCGCTGGGTGGATCATCTGCGATTGATTTATCGGGCCGAGATGGTCGAGCTCGATCGTGACCTGCCCGATCACGGCGATCACGAACAGCTTGCTGCGCGGCTCAGCCTGGAACGGTTGTTCGCCCATCTGCCTGCCGGGCAGGCCCGGGCGATCGAGCTGGTCAAGATTCGTGGGTTGTCGATTGCCGAAGCCTCCACTGCCTGCGGCCAGAGCGAGCCGCTGGTCAAAACCAATATCCATCGCGGCCTTAAAAAGCTGATGATGCTGATCGAAGAAGCGGAATGAACCATGCCGAGTGACCCCAATAATCTGATTGCCGCACTGGTCGACGAACTTCGGCCGGTGCGCGCCATGCGCGTGCGCGATGGCCTGGCCGTGGCAGGCGGCGCCGGGGCAATTACCGTCGCGCTGACCATCCTGATGTTCGGCCTTCGCGACGATGTGGCCAATGGACAATTCCAACCGTTGTTCCTGTTCGCCAACGGCCTGTTCCTGATCGTCGGGCTGGCGACCGCGCTGGCCGCCGTCGGGATGGGCCTACCGCGCGTCGGCCACTCCAGTCAGGGATGGAAATGGGTGGTGGCGATGGTCGGCCTGCTGCCAGCGACAGCGTTGATCATGCTCGTGTCCGGCACCGAGCCAATGCCTCCGGCGCTGGTCACGAGCCACGAGGTGAAGTGCGTTGCGATGGGGCTGGCGCTCGGTCTGATGACCGCCACCGTGTTGGTGTGGTGGCTTCGCCGCGGGGCCCCGACGTCGGCCGAGCGGGCGGGCCTGCTGGTCGGCCTTTCATCGGGCAGCATCGGCATCTTTGCCTTCGCGCTCCATTGCCCGATCGATAGTTTCTACCATGTCGGCCTGTGGCATGTGCTGCCGGTGCTGATCGGCGCGCTGCTCGGCCGTCTGGTCGTCCCGCGACTGATCAAGTGGTGAAGTTGCCAATGTAACGGATAGCGCGCCGAGTCTGCGCTCCTCGCAATGACGCTTTGCGCCCGCCTACGCCTCCAGCTCAATGTCCCAATAAAGACTCTCACGCCTGTTTCGTCGGAGAGCGTGTGACAATATAGCCTTGTCCGACCGCAGGCGCCACGCCACAGGGATCAATCGTTTAACGAGGCCTCCATGACCGCTCCGCTCGCCGTGCTGTATGAACACCCGCGCTGGTTCGAGCCGCTATTTGCAGCACTCGAGAAGCGCGGGATCGAGGCGACCAAGGTCAATGCCCGCAGCCTGGTCTTCGATCCGGCTTCCGCGACCGTCCCTGCCGAGCTGATTTTCAACCGCGTCGCGATGTCGGCGCCCCAGCGCGATCCGGAACATGGCATTTTTCATGCCATGGCGGCGCTCGACCATTGGCGCCGCCGAGGCGCGCGGATCATCAATGGTCCCGAGGTGTTGGCGATCGATGCGTCGAAGGCGCGCCAGCTGTCGCTGATCGAAGCGCTCGGCCTGGCGACTCCGCCGACGCGGGTCATCCACCGCCTGGCTGAACTGATCGAGGCGGCGCGCGCGATCGGCCTTCCGTTGCTGGTCAAGGCGAACATCGGCGGTGCCGGCGCGGGCATCGTGCGCTTCGATTCACTGGCCGAGATCGATGCCGCAATCGCGGCCGGGACGGTGCCGCACAGCGTCGACCAGGTGCTGCTCGTCCAGGCCTATATCGAGCCGCGCGGGCAGCGCATCTGCCGCATGGAAACCCTCGGCGGCAAATTTCTGTACGCGATCGACATTGCGGTCGACGGCAATTTCGACCTGTGCCCGGCCGACGCCTGCCAGATCCCCGGTCGATCGGTGACGATGACCGCAACGAATCCGCCGCCCGATCTGATCACCGCCGCCGAAGCGATCGCGGCGGCGGCGGGGCTGGACGTCGGCGGGGTCGAAGTTGTCATCGACGACCATGACGGGACGCCGCGCTTCTACGACATCAATGCCTTGTCCAACTTCGTTGCCAACCCGCTCGACGTGCTCGGCTGGGATCCGCATGATCGGCTGGTCGACTTTATTCAACACAAGATCGAAGCAAGGAATCGCTCGTGAGATTTGGTTACTGGATGCCCGTGTTCGGCGGTTGGCTGCGCAACGTCGAAGACGAGGGGATGACCGCAAGCTGGGATTATGTCCGGCGACTGACCCAGCGCAGCGAGCAGACCGGTTGGGACCTGACGCTGATCGCGGAATTGAATTTAAACGACATCAAGGGAATCGACCAGCCGGCGCTCGACGCCTGGTCGACCGCAGCGGCGCTGGCAGCAGTGACGCAAAGTATCGAGTTGATGGTCGCGGTGCGGCCCAATTTTCATCAGCCCGCCTTGTTCGCCAAGCAGGCGGCCAACATCGACAATATTGCGGACGGCCGACTGGCGCTCAACGTGGTGTCGAGTTGGTGGGCGGACGAGGCGACCCAATATGGGCTGACATTCGACGCGCATGACGACCGCTATGCGCGCACCCGCGAATGGTTGACCGTGGTCGACGGATTGTGGACCGAGCCGCGTTTTTCGCACGATGGCGAGCGCTACCACCTCAAAGACGCTATTTGCGAGCCCAAGCCGGTCGCCTCGCCCCGCCCGACGATCTATGCCGGGGGCGAAAGCGAAGCGGCCAAGACGATGATCGCCGAGCAATGCGACGCTTATGTCATGCATGGCGACAGCGTGGAGGCGATCAGCGGCAAGATCGCGGACATGAAGCGGCGGAGGGACGCCACGGGGCAAGCGCCGATGCAGTTCGGGATGGCGGCCTATGCCATCGTGCGCGACAGCGAAGTCGAAGCGCGCGCGGAGCAGGCCCGGATCACAGCGATGCCGGCCACACCGCCCAAGGGGTTCGATAATTTCGAGCAATGGCTGTCGGGAACGCAGCTTGAGCGCAACATCAAACTACGTGACTATTCGGTGAGCAATCGGGGCTTGATGCCCGACCTCGTCGGAACGCCGGCGCAGGTCCGGCGCAAGATCGAGACTTATGCTACAGCGGGGCTCGATTTGCTGCTTCTCCAGATGAGCCCCCAAGCCGAGGAAATGGACCGCTTCGCCGAGAAGATCATCACTCCAATGAAAAGCTCTTCGCGCCAGTAAGGCTTGCCGATCCAGGCATCTAACCGCCCGCCTACGCCTCCAGCTCAATGTCCCAATACAAATAATCCCTCCAGCTCCGGTGAAGGTAATTGGGCGGGAAGCTCTTGCCGTGGTCCTGCAATTGCCAGCTGGTCGGGCGGATCGGCTCGCGGTGGATCGGCATGCTCGCCTGGCGCGGGGTGCGGCCGCCCTTCTTGAGGTTGCACGGGGCGCAGGCGGTGGCGACATTCTCCCACGTCGTGCGGCCGCCTTGCGCGCGGGGAACGACGTGGTCGAAGGTCAATTCCTTGTGGCTCCCGCAATAGACGCACAGGAAGCGATCGCGGAGGAACAGGTTGAACCGCGTGAACGCCGGATACTCGTTGGGCCGGACGAACGAGCGAAGCGCGATCACCGAGGGGAGCTTGAGCGTGTGGTTCGGCGAATGCACCTCGCGGTCGTAATGGGCGACGACATCGACCCGTTCGAGGAACATCGCCTTGACCGCGGTCTGCCACGGCCACAGGCTGAGCGGATAATAGCTCAGCGGCGTATAATCGGCGTTGAGCACCAAAGCGGGGCAGCCATCGGGATGGCGGATGAGATCGGAATGGTACACTTGGCGACGAGCCTTTCGATCGGTTGCCCGAACAGACTCCCCGGCCCCGTCGCACGCAAGGTGGAGAAACCGTTCCAGGCCGCTTCCCTTGTGACCAGCTGGATGCCAAGCCAGCGTGACACTCCCATGAATCTACCATTGCGGATTCGCGGTCAAGAGGTTTGGTGGGAAGCGTGATCATCTCGCGCTTTGCACCGTCGCCGTCGGGGCGGCTGCATCTGGGTCATGCTTTTTCGGCAATGGTCGGGCGGAACGCCGGCGAGCAGTTCCGCTTGAGGATCGAGGATCTCGATGCGGGGCGGTGCCGGGCCGAGTATGTCGCGGGAATCTACCAGGATTTGCGCTGGCTGGGGATCGCATGGGACGGCGAGCCGCTGGTCCAGTCGGCGCGGACCGCGGCATATGCCGATGCGCTCGGGCAGCTTCATTCGCTTGGGCTGGTTTATCCGTGTTTTTGCACGCGGGCCGATATCGCCGCCGCATCGAGCGCGCCGCACCAAGCGACCGCGCATTATCCCGGGACGTGCCGGGGGTTGGCTGACGATCCCGCCCGTCGGGAATCGACTCCGCATAGCTGGCGCCTCGACGCTGCCAGGGCCGTCGCGCTGGTCGGCGTTCCAGGCTGGAGCGAGGGTGACGCGACCTACAGCGCCGGCGACATCGACGATGTCATCCTGGCGCGCAAAGATGCCCCTGCGGCTTATCATCTGGCGTGCGTGGTGGACGATTCGGCGAGCGGGGTAACATTGGTCGTGCGCGGGGTGGATTTGCGGCCCTCGACCCCGGTACAAAGGTTGCTCCAGATGCTGCTCGGACTACCCGAACCGGCCTATCTGCATCATCCGCTGGTGGCGCATGAGGTCGCGCATCAGGAGGGGCGGCGACTGGCCAAGCGCGACCTTGCCCCGACGCTGGCCGCGATGCGCGATAGCGGGGTCGACGGCGCCGCGCTCGCCGCCGATCTCGCCGATGGTCGACTGCCCCTAGGATTCAGGCTCATCAAGGCCTAGATAGGGATGCATGAACACGCTGCTGATCATTGCCCTCGTGGTCGCCATGGGCGCGACCGCTTACGTCCTCGTTCGCGGGGTCATCGCCATGGCCAATGGCAAGGACAGTTCGGGGGCGATCCAGCAAAATTACATGCAGAAACGCGTGATATTCCAGGCGCTGGCGATCCTCATCGTGGTGATCATCCTCGCCGCTGCGGGCGGATCGCGGGGCTAGCGCTCCGCCGCACCGCGCCCGCCAGCACCCGACCGATGGTCAAGCTCAACAAGATTTACACCCGCACCGGGGACGACGGATCGTCGGGGCTGGTCGACGGCAGCCGCGCCAGCAAGGCGGGCTTGCGCCTGACCGCGATCGGCGAGGTCGACGAAGCCAATAGCAATATCGGCGTCGCGATCGCCGCGCTCGACGATCATGAAATCATGGCCGACCGGCTGCGGCTCATACAAAATGAAATGTTCGACCTCGGCGCCGATCTCGCCACTCCCGAAGGGATCGCCGGCGCGCTGCGCATCACCGCCGACCAGGTCGAGCGGATCGAAAGCGGGATCGACGTGATGAACGCCGACCTTGCGCCACTGACCAGCTTCATCCTGCCCGGCGGATCGGTCGCGGTCGCCGCGCTGCATGTCGCCCGGGCAGTGGTTCGCCGGGCCGAGCGGGCGGCAGTGGCGCTGGCCGCCGCCGAGCGCGTCAATCCCCATGCCACCGCCTATCTCAATCGGCTGTCGGATCATTTGTTCGTCGCCGCTCGATTGGTTGCTACCGAGGGCGAAGGCGGCGATGTGCTATGGCAACCCGGCGCAACGCGTTCCTCGTGATGTTGGGCAACTAAGCGGACGCTGGCCGGTTATGTCGGCGAGAGGGGCGAATGGCGCGTTGTGATCCTGATCCTGACCTGGCCGACCGGCTCGCGGCAACCCGCGCGCTGACGCTGGCGCTGGCCGCGCCCTTGTCCGATGCCGATGCGACGCTCCAGCCGCATCCCGACGCAAGCCCGGCCAAATGGCATCTGGCGCATACGACGTGGTTCCTCGAGACCTTCGTGCTGCGCGATCATGCTCCGGGATACGTCCTCCACGACGAACGCTGGCCGTTCCTGTTCAACAGCTATTACAATGGCGAGGGCGATCGCCATGAACGGTGCCGCCGCGGGATGATCAGCCGTCCGACCCTCGACGAAGTGCGCGACTGGCGGCGGGTGGTCGATGCCGCGCTGACCGAGGCAATGCCGAATTTGCCGCAAACCGCGCTGGACCTGGTCGGAATCGGCATCGAGCATGAGCAGCAGCACCAGGAGTTGTTCCTGACCGACATCCTCGCGACGCTGGCGGAGAATCCGCTCGAGCCGGCCTATGGCGAGCTGGCGCCCGCGCCCTGCCACTCGACCGAGGCGGTGGCGTGGCTGTCGGGCCGCGAGGGGATTGTCGAGGTCGGGGCTTCGGGCGGCACCTTCGCCTTCGACTGCGAACGACCGCGCCACCGCGCCTTGCTTGCGCCGCACCGCATCGCCAACCGCTGCGTCACCAATGGCGAATGGCAGCAGTTCATTGCCGATGGTGGCTATCGAGAGGCCAGTTTGTGGCTGAGTGACGGGTGGGACTGGGTCCAGGCCAATGGCATCGATCGGCCGCTGTACTGGAACGATGACGGGTCGCACTTCACCCTCGCCGGTCGCCGCGAAATCGACCGCGCCGCACCGGTTGCACAGGTCAGTTACTACGAAGCCGACGCGTTCGCCCGATGGGCCGACGCACGATTGCCGACCGAGTTCGAGTGGGAGGCGATGTTCGACGGCGCCGATCCCGACCTTGGCCACCAGCTCGATTCGGCCGGGCCCGTCCTGCCCCGCCCCGGCGGGGGGCCGTTTGGCGACGTTTGGCAGTGGACGATGAGCGCCTATCTGCCCTATCCCGGCTTCATCCCCGAGGAAGGCACCGTCGGCGAATATAATGGCAAATTCATGTGCGGTCAGTTCGTCCTGAAAGGAGCATCCTGCGCCACGCCGAGAGGCCACGCCCGTGCTTCCTATCGTAATTTCTTCCCCCCGGCCGCGCGCTGGCAATTTAGCGGAGTGAGACTTGCCCGAGACGCTTGAAACCGATGCGCCAGTCAATTTCGAGGTCGATCCCGCGTTCCGCGCCGATGTGCTGCGCGGGCTGGCCGAACCGGTCCCGGCAATCCCCGCGCGCTGGCTGTACGACCGGCGCGGATCCGAATTGTTCGATGAAATCACCAAGCTTCCGGCTTATTATCCGACCCGCACCGAGACGGCCTTGCTCGAGCAGGTGATGGTCGATCTGCCAGGCCATGTCGCGAGCGGCGGGGCGGTGATCGAATTTGGCGCAGGTTCGGCGACCAAGACCCCGGTTTTGCTCCAGGCGATCCACCCCAAGGCCTATGTCCCGATCGACATTTCGGGCGAATATCTGGAGCAGAGCGCGGCGGTGGTCGATGCCGACCATGAGCGGATCGAGGTTCATCCGGTGGTCGCCGACTTTACCCGGCCGGTCGCTCTTCCGACCGAAATCAACGGGCTGGAACGGCTCGGTTTCTTCCCCGGATCGACGATCGGCAATTTCGTGCCCAAGAGCGCAGCGGCGTTACTCAGCCACTTCCGCGACATCCTCGGTACCGGATCGAAGCTGCTGATCGGGATGGACCGGATCAAGCCGGTCGACCGGTTGGTCGCGGCTTATAACGACCCCGAGGGCGTCACCGCGCAATTCAATCTCAACCTGCTCGAGCGGATCAACCGCGAGCTGCAAGCCGACATTCCGATCGACGCCTTTGCGCATGAGGCGCGCTGGGCCGACATGCTGGGGCGGATCGAGATGCATCTGGTAGCCAGGCGCGATGTCGAATTCACCGTCGACGGGCAGCGCTTCGCCTTTGCCGAGGGCCAATCGATCCACACCGAGAACAGCCACAAATATGGCCAGCGCGGCGCGCGATTGCTGCTGCTCGCGGGCGGCTGGACGCCATTGGCCGAATGGCTCGCCCCGCACGAGGCCTATGTGATCATGCTGTGCGAAGCGCATCCGGATCGGTTTGCGCCTTAAGGGCGCTGGCTGACTGGTGCGCCCCCTGATCGAGCCGATTGCCCGCGGCTTCCGCGGCGGCTAGACGCACTGCCATGAACATCGTCCTCGCACTTTTCCAGATCGTCATCATGCTGCTCAGCGTGCTGTGGTGGATCATCATCGTCCAGGCGATCCTCAGCTGGCTGATCGCGTTCAACGTGCTCAACACCAGCAGCAACGGGGTGCGGATGATCGTCCAGGCGCTCGATCGGCTGACCGCGCCATTATATCGCCCAATCCGCCGCTTCCTGCCCGACTTCGGCGGGATCGATTTCTCGCCCCTGGTGGTGCTGCTGCTGATCATGGTGCTCCAGAAATTGCTTGCCGGTGCGGCGATGGATATCGCTTCGTCGGCGGCATGACCGCGACCATCATCGACGGCAAGGCCGCCGCCGCCGCGCTCCGGGCAAGGGTCGGGGCCGAGGTCACCAAATTCCGTGCCGCGACGGGCCGAGCGCCGGGGCTTGCGGTGGTGCTGGTCGGGGAGGATCCGGCGAGCGCCGTCTATGTTCGCGCCAAGCATAAGGCGACCATCGAGGCGGGGATGGAGAGCTTCGAGCATCGCCTGCCCGCCACCGCCACCCAAAGCGAACTGGTGGCGCTGGTCGACCGGCTCAACGCCGACCCCGCGGTCGACGGGATCCTCGTCCAGCTGCCGCTTCCGCCGCAGATCGACGAGAATGTCATCGTCACCCGGATCGATCCCGACAAGGATGTCGACGGCTTTCACCCGGTCAATGCCGGGCGGCTGGCGGTTGGCTTGCCCGGCTTCGTGCCGTGCACCCCGCTCGGGTGCCTCAAGTTGCTCCAGGCCGAACTTGGCGACCTCAGCGGCAAGAGCGCGGTGGTGATCGGCCGATCCAACATCGTCGGCAAGCCGATGGCGCTATTGCTGCTTCAGCAGAGCTGCACGGTGACGATCGCCCACAGCCGTACGCGCGACCTGCCCGAAGTGGTGCGCGGGGCGGATATCGTCGTCGCGGCGGTCGGACGGCCCGGGATGGTCAAGGGCGACTGGCTCAAACCCGGCGCGACGGTGATCGACGTCGGGATCAACCGCACCGAAACAGGCCTGGTGGGCGATGTCGACTTCGCCTCGGCCAGCCAAGTCGCGGGGGCGATCACCCCGGTGCCGGGCGGCGTTGGCCCGATGACCATCGCCTGCCTGATCCGCAACACCCTCGTCTCCGCCGCGAGGCGCGAGGGATATGCGATGAAGGAGGGCCTGTGACCGAGCTGTTCACCACCGCCTTCGTCACCTTGCTGGTGATCATCGACCCGCCGGGCTGTGCGCCGATTTTTGCGTCGCTGACCAGCGGGACCGACGCCGCGCATCGCCGGGCGATGGCGATCCGGTCGGTAGTGGTGGCGTGGTGTATCCTGCTGTTCTTCGCGCTGCTCGGCGAGCCGTTGCTAAGGACGCTGGGAATCAGCCTGTCCGCCTTTCGCCTGGCCGGCGGGATCATGCTGTTCATGATCGCGCTCGACATGGTGTTCGAACGCCGCACCGAGCGCCGCGAGGAGCGTGCCGAGGAATTGAAGGGCACCCCCGAGGCCGACGACATCAGCGTCTTCCCGATGGCCATCCCGATGATCGCCGGACCGGGGTCGATCGCCACCATCATGCTGATGAGCGCGCGCGCCGAGGGCACGGTCGAGGGGCTGATCGTGCTCGGCGCAATGACTTTGGTGATCGTGCTGACCCTGCTGGCGCTGCTCGCCGCAGGGCCGCTGATGAAGTTGATCGGCGTCAAACTGGAAGCGATGATCACCCGAATCCTCGGCGTGATCCTCGCCGCGCTCGCCGCGCAGTTCGTGCTCGACGGGCTCGAAAGCAGTTTGCCGGGCCTCGCTGGCTGATCGTTTGGCGGGCTAGGGCTTCACCCGCCACAGCTTGAGCGGCGAATCCTTGCCGAGATCGACCGGATCGAGCCACGCCGGCACCTGGCCCTTGGCGAGTTGGGCGTAAAAGCCCTTCGGCGCTTCGGCGACGAACACCGTCGACTGGCTCATCATCGGGCAGGTCAGCAGATAATCGGCGTGATATTTGGCAAGGATCGAGCGGGCGTTGTCGGGCGTGCCGCGGAAGATCTTCATCGAATCGACAATCGCCGGCCCATTGCGATGATAGGGGCCGATGATCGCGCGGTGGTGGGTGACGGCGATCAGCCGCGGCGACAGATCGGCGAAGGTGAAGATCGTCGCCACCGGCAATTCGGCGACGGGCCGCATCGCCCATAATGACGGGCACGACGAATTGGCTTTGGCGATGATCCGGTCGCGCTCGGTCTTGGGCTTGGGCGGCGCGACATAATCAATCGCCAATGGCACCAGCGCGCCAAGCCCGGCGAGCACCGCAAGCGTCGTCCCGAGCACGCGGACCACGCCGCTTTTCGCGGCAAAGGCGAGCGGTGCGAGCAGTGCCACCAAGGTTACCGCGCCGGGGATCGCCAGCACTTGCGCTGCGGGGCCGGTGCGGACCTGCCAGAACAACAGCCCAAGCGCCGCCACTGCGGGCAAGGCCGCGCCGAGCGTACGACGAAGCAGGTCGGGATCGCCGCGCCGCTGCCACGCCAGCGCGCCCCAGCCGATCAGCCCGGCGATCGGCAGTGCGAGGATCACCAGCGCGGTGCGCCAGCCATGCTGATAAATGGGCCGCGCCTCGCGCACATGGCTGAGCCACAGCTGCTGGACTTCGGGGGTGACCCCCTCGAGCCGCGTCAGGCAGTGCGGCCAGGCCAGCGCATGAAAGGCGATCACCAGCGCGCCTGCCACCACCGCACCGCCGAGCCGCGCCTGCCATTTGGCCGGCGACCACCACGCCAGCCCGAGCATCAGCGCCCCGCCAAGCAAGGCGTCGGCCAGCCACACCGGCGACAAGGCGTCACACACCGGCAGGCGATTGGCGTAAGACGCGAAGGCCAGGAAGCCGAGCGCGGTGCCGCCGGCCAGGCTTGCGGCATAAGTCGCAAGCCGCCGCCGCTCGTCGCGCTCGGCGACCCAGAACAACACCATCGTCCCACCGGCCAGCGCGATATAGATCAGCGCCTCGAGCCCGATGCTGAGCGACAGCGCGGCCGCAATTCCCAGCACCGCCCCGCCACGCGCGCGCTTGGGGTCGGCGATCCCGGCGATCCCGAGCGCAAGGAAGGCGAGCTGCCAGCCATGATGATCGATCCGGGTCGGAACGAACTGCCCGGTGGCCGATCCGGCGAAGAACAGGCACACCACCGCCAGCGGCCAGGCGGCCGGGTGGACCAGCCGGCGGACAGTCAGCGACAAGGCCACGATCAGCAGCAGGAACGGCAGCAGCGGCGCGACGGCGATGGCGAATTGCTCGGCATGCGGGCCGGTGGTGAACAGCCGGCCGAGCAGGATCAGCCCGGCGAGCGGAAGATCGACCAGCCGCGACCAGTGGATGTCGGCCCCGACCGGCCAGTTGAGCTTGTAATTGCGAAGATCGTACCAGCCCTGCCCGCCGTTGAGCCAGGCGCGGACCTGGCTCATCCGCATATTGTCGTCGGTGTCGGTCAGCACGAAGCCGATGACATTATTCCACTTGGTATACAGCAGCCAGGCGGCGAACAGCGCCCAGGCGAGGACGGCAAGTATCCGCCAATGGCGCTCGATAAAGGTCAATTCCCGCTGGAACACTCAGCCATCCTTGCACTAAATTAAGTTTCGCGCTCTAGCGTGGCTGCAGTTAACGACAAGAGCGATGGCGGCCCGAACCCGATGATCGAACATCAATATTCGCACGATTTCTACGATTATATCGACGCCGGGTCACGCCGCTCGGCGCGCGCGGTGGCCGGGCTGCTACTGCCCGAGATGAATATCGCCAGCCTGCTCGACGTCGGCGCCGGCCATGGCGCCTGGGCCGCCGAATGGCTCGCGGCGGGGGTCGGCGACGTGGTGGCGGTCGACGGCGACTATGTTGCGCGCGACCAATTGGCGATCCCGGCAAGCAATTTCACGGCGCATGACCTCGCCACCCCGCTCGACCTCAAACGCAAGTTCGACCTGGTCCAGACGCTCGAAGTGGCCGAGCATCTGCCCCACGCCAAGGCCGATCAGTTTGTCGACAATCTGGTCGTGCACGGCGACGTCATCCTGTTTTCCGCCGCGGTGCCGCACCAGGGCGGCGAGCATCATGTCAACGAGCAGCCACCCGAATATTGGCGCGCGAAGTTCGCTGCCCGCGGGTTCGCGGTGTTCGACTTTGTCCGCCCGGGCCTGGCCAATGCCGAGGGCGTGATGCCGTGGTATCGCTTCAACAGCTATCTTTATGCCGACGAGGCCGGGCAGCAGCGGCTGTCACCGGCAATCCTCGCAACGCGCGTGGCCGACGGCCAGCCACTGACCATTGGCGGCGACCTGAAGTGGACGCTGCGCCGCGCTGCGGTGCGGATGATCCCGACCGCTTTGGTCAAGCCGATCGCCATGGCCAAGGCCAAGATCGAAGCCGCCGCTCGACGGTGAAACAGCGTCTCGACCGAGCGCTCGCCGATCCGCAAGCGCGCGCCGCTTTATTCCAGCTGGCGCGCTACGGGATCATCGGCGCGGGCATCACCGCCGGCGGCCAGGCAATTTATTATGCGCTGGCCGAAACCCGGACCACCTCCCCGATGGTGGCAATCGCGATTGCGTGGATCGTCGGCGTCATCGTCGGCTATTTCGCCCATGGCTGGATCAGCTTTCGCGGCCATGGCACGCGCGATGATCATGGCCGGACGGGAATGCGGTTCGTGGCGGTCAACCTGATCGGCTATGCGATCAACAGCTTCTGGGTGTGGTTACTGGTCGAGCGGCTGGCCGGTGCGACCTGGTGGCCGGTCGTCCCCAATCTCGTGCTGACCCCGCTGATGACCTTCTGGCTCCACCGCCGCTGGACCTTCGGCTGAGGCGATGATGCCCAACGCGCCGCCGACACGCCCGCTGCTCGGCCGGGCGCCGACCGGGCCGCCGACCACGTCCTGGACGATGTACAATGGGCGATGCTTCGACTGGCTGTAGAGCCGCCCGATATATTCGCCCATCAGCGCCAGCACGAACATCTGCACCGCGCCAAGCACCACCACTACCAGCATCAGCGAGGTCCAGCCGGGAACGCTTCGCCCCGACATCCAGCCGAACAGGATGTAGAGGATGATCAGCACCGACCCGAACGCCAGCGCAAACCCGGCATGGCTGGCGAGCTTCAACGGCGCCGAGGAGAAACCGGTCAGCGCATCGAGCGCGAAGCGGATCATTTTCGACAAAGGATATTTGGTCACACCGGCGAAGCGTTCGTCGCGCTTGTAGGGGAAGGGCACCTGCCGAAAGCCGATCCACGCCACCATCCCGCGAATGAAGCGCGCCTGCTCGGGCATCGCCAGCAAGGCGTTGAGCGCGCGCCGGCTCATCAGCCGGAAATCGCCCGCATCGAGCGGGATATCGACCTCGGTCGCATTGGCCAGCATGCGATAGAAAGCGTGGGCGGTGGCGCGTTTGAACCGGGTTTCGCCGGCGCGGCTGGAGCGTACGCCATAGACCACATCGGCTTCCTCGCGCTCCATCGTCGCGATCATGTCGCCGAGCAATTCGGGCGGATCCTGAAGGTCGGCGTCGATGATCAGGATGGTCTGCCCACGCGCCAGGTCGAGCCCGGCGGTCAGGGCCAGCTGATGACCATGATTGCGCGACAGATTGACCGCGACGAGGTGCGGATCGCTCGCACCGAGCGCGCACATCATCGACCAGGTCCGATCCTTCGACCCGTCATTGACCAGCACCAGCTCATAATCATCGCCGACCGCAGCCTTGGCCGCCGCCGACAGGCGCTGGTGCAGGGTGGGCAGGCACTCCTGTTCGTTGAAGCAGGGCACGACGATCGAAAGCGCGGTCATTGCTCCTCTTTGGCGGCTGGCGGTGATTTAGCAAAGTCCCGCTTGGCATAGAGCAGGCTGCCCGGCCCGCGCCAGATTGGAACGAACCCGACCGGAACCCCCGCCGGCTGCGGCGGCAAATCGATCGTCCAGACATAATCGAACGCATCGGCCGGAATTTCGGCAAGCGCTTTCTCGACCGGGCGGGCATCGCGATTGGCGCAGGCGGCGGGACGCACGATCTGCGACGGATCGGCCCGGAAGCGGCCCGCCGCCGCGTAGCGCACCGACAGCAGATTGGCGCCCTCGATCTCCCATTGGTCGTTGGAGAAAGCGTGGCGGCGGACGGTCGCCATCGCGCCGAGATGGGTGTTCCTGGCAAGCGCCCACAGGGTCGCGCAATCCTCGCTCACCAGATGCACCAGCCGCGCGCCGCGCGGGACATGGTCGAGCACGGCGAGCCGGGCCGACTGGTTGTTCGCCGCAATTGCCAGGCTGGCGCTGTTGACAGCGATCCGCCCGCCGTAAAACGCCAGCCCGATCAGCGCGAGGTTGCGCGCCAGCCGCGGATCGGTCGCGTCCTTGAAGCGAATCCCGAGCAAGGCGGTGGCGATCACGAACGGCACCAGCCGCATGTCGGCATAGGCCGATCCGAACACGATCCGCGGCAGGATCAGGAAGAATGCGAACAGCATCAGCGCCGAAAAAGCGAGATTGCGCGACAGGGTCAGCTCGGGCCGCCGCCAGGCGAACACCAGCATCGTCAGCGGGATCGCGACCGAGATCATGTCGAGCAATTGCCAGCGATCGCGAAGCGCCATCACCAGCCACAGCAATTTGGCCGGAACATTGAAGAAGTCGCGGGTCATTTCGCTACTCACCCCGCTTCGCCACAGCAGCATCAGCAGCAAGGGCCCGATCATTACCGAGGCATGCAGCGCGGCGCGGATTGCCGACCGCCACCAGCCGATTCCGCGATCATGCTGGCGCACCGCTTCGGCCGAGAAAGCAAGCAGGCCGAGCGTCCCCCAGCCAAAGGTGTGGGTAATGAACAGCAGGAATGAAATCGGCACGAACAATATCGCTCTAAGTCCGGTCTTGCCCAGTCGCCCGAGCCTTAGCCACAGTCCGAAGCCAAGAAAGGCGAGCGCCATCGCCAGCGAATAATTGACGAAGCCGAACAGGAATGGATGACCGAACGCAAACGGGAGCGCGAACAAGACGGTTGGTGGCAGTCGGTTGTGCACTTCGCGCGCGACCCACAGGAAGCCGGCGACGGTCAGCGGCGGGATCGTCATGACGATCAGCTTGACCGCCAGCTCGAGCCCGAAGATCTTGGACAAGGGCACCACCAGCAGGTCGACCCCGAGGTTGCCGATCAGCTGCCACTCGAAGCTGTAATAACGCTGGAGATCGGGCGAGGTGGCGAGATCGAGCTCGACCCGGTAGCGCGCCATGTGTCCGAGCAGATCGACCAGTGGCGGGACCGGCGGATAAAGCAAGGGCACGAACGCCAGCAGGATCATCGCCGCGACGAATGGCCGGGTTTCCCACCATGGGCGCGGTCCGCCCTTGGGCGCGGGTGCCGCCGCCGCACCGCTGGCGAGCAGATGCGGCCGATCGCTCATCGGCGGTTGCGGCGTTCCGGCAAAGGCAAAGGCACGATCATCGATCGCGCCGTCCGAGCAGTCGAAGCCGAAGCGCATTCAACTTGATGAAGCCCTCGGCATCGCGCTGGTCATAGGCCCCCGCATCATCCTCGAAGGTCACCACCTTTTCGCTGTACAGGCTGTTGGCCGAGCGGCGGCCGGTGATGTGGGTGGCGCCCTTGTAAAGCTTCATCCGCACCTCACCGTCGACCTTGGCCTGGCTCAAATCGATCGCCGCCTGGAGCATCTCTCGTTCGGGGCTGAACCAGAAGCCGTTGTAGAGCAATTCGGCATAGCGCGGCATCAGTTCGTCCTTGAGATGCGCCGCGCCGCGATCGAGCGTCAATTGTTCGATGGCGCGATGGGCGGCGTGATAGATCGTCCCGCCCGGGGTCTCGTACATGCCGCGCGACTTCATCCCGACGAAGCGATTCTCGACCAGGTCGAGGCGGCCGATGCCGTGCCGCTTGCCCAGTTCATTCAACTTGGTCAGCAGCATCGCCGGCGACAGCGCCTGCCCGTTGACCGCAACCGCGTCGCCGCCCTTGAAGCTGATCATGATCTCCTCGGGCGTGTCGGGCGCGGTGATCAAATCGTCGGTGCGCGAATAGACATAGTCCGGCACTTCGTCCCACGGATCCTCGAGCACTTTGCCCTCGGACGAGGTGTGAAGCAGATTGGCGTCGGTCGAGAACGGACTCTCGCCGCGCTTGTCCCTGGGCACCGGGATCTGATTCTTCTCGGCGAAGTCGATCAGCGCGGTGCGGCTGCTCAGATCCCATAAGCGCCACGGGGCGATGACCTTGATGTCGGGGCTGAGCGCATAATAGCCAAGCTCGAACCGCACCTGGTCATTGCCCTTGCCGGTCGCGCCATGGCTGACCGCATCGGCCCCGACCTGGCGCGCAATCTCGACCTGGCGCTTGGCGATCAGCGGCCGGGCGATCGAGGTGCCGAGCAAGTACAGCCCTTCGTACAGCGCGTTGGCGCGCATCATCGGGAAGACGTAATCACTGACGAATTCTTCGCGCAGATCGTCGATGAAGATATGCTCGGGTTTGACCCCCATCGCTTCGGCCTTGGCCCGCGCCGGCTCGATCTCCTCGCCCTGGCCCAAGTCGGCGGTGAAGGTCACCACTTCGCAGCCATAGGTCTGCTGGAGCCATTTGAGGATCACGCTGGTGTCGAGCCCGCCCGAATAAGCGAGGACGACGCGGCGAACTGGTTGGTCGGATTGCAATTGGGTCTCCGTTGCTGTCGCCGCCGCTTGCCACCGCGACCGGCGCCATTCAAGCGCGATACAGACTCGGGGGCGTAACCGAGCGTCGACTTTGTGGAGGGAGATTGACGATGAACAAGCTTTTGATCGGCGCCGTTGCGCTGGCGGTCGCAGTCCCGGTGATGGCGCAGGTGCAAATTGCCCCGGTCGCCCCGCTCGCGCCAATCGCCCAGCGCATGGCCATGACCCAGACCCGCGACCAGGCGGTGGCCAAGGTGCGCGAGCATTTTGCGATGATGGACGCCAACCGCGACGGCTTCGTCGCCGGTAACGAATTGCAGTCGATGCGCGGTGCCGGGCATCAGGGCATGAACCACCAGATGGGCGAACGCCGCGGTCGCCGTGGCGAACGGTTGGCGATGAACAACCCCGGTGCGGCGTTCGACCGGATCGACGCCAATCGCGACGGAATGATCAGCCGCGACGAATTCGCCAAGGGCCGCGAAATGCGGATCGAGCGCAAGGTCGCCCGCAATGGCGCGCCGGGTCAGGCGATGGATGGCGAGCATCACGCCATGGGCAAGATGAACCGCATGGGCGGCGGCCGTGGCATGGCCAACGGAATGGGCGGTGGAATGCGCCACGGAATGATGCGCATGGCCGATCTCGACAAGGACGGCCGGGTGTCGCTTCAGGAAGCGACCACCAGCGCGCTCCAGCGATTCGACCGGGTCGACGCCAATCGCGACGGCCGGATCACCCCCGAGGAACGTCGCTCCAACCGTGACATGCGCAAGCAGATGCGGGCACCAAAGGCGGGCTGAAGACCCCCTTTCGTGGGAAAATCAGGGCTCGGCGTTCCCGCCGGGCCCTTTTTTTCGGTCAGTCACGCTGGCGACCAGGATCGGCATTAGGCGGCGGCTAGCTTCTTTGCCGGCTTGGCGCGCGTCCGCTTAGGTTTCGGCGCTTGAGCGGTGGCTGCATCGATCGCGCGATACGTCCGCTCGGCGTCGATCATATAATCGCGGGTGATCGGCAGGGTGTTGCGGTTCCGGACATATTGCACCTGGAAATTGCACATCGAGCCATTTTCGAATGCCACCACCCCGCCCGCGAGGTAGAATTCCCACATCCGGTAAAAGCGCTCGTCATGGAGCGCGATGATCTTGGCTTTTGCCGCCTGCGTCCGCCGCAGCCAATGCGCGAGCGTGTAGCCATAATGGCGCCGCAAGATCTCGAAATCGCTGATGATGAACTTCATCTTCTCGGTCGCGGCCGAAAGCTGGCTGATCGACGGCAGATGATAGCCGGGGAAGATCCATTTGTCGGTGAACGGGTCGGGCGCGGCGGCCTTGCCATATTTGCCGATGGTGTGGAGCAGCATTACCCCGTCGTCGGTCAGCAATTGCCGGCAGGTGGCGAAGAATTCGTCGAAATGCCTGGCGCCGACATGTTCGAACATGCCGATCGACACGATCCGGTCGAATTTGCCGGTCAGCGATCGATAATCGATCAGCTCGAACTTGACCCGGTCCGACACGCCGGCCTCCACCGCGCGCTGGCGGGCGACCTTGAGCTGCTCCTCCGACAGCGTCACCCCGAGCACGTCGACGTCGGCAACGCGGTTGAGATACAGCGCGGTCCCGCCCCAGCCGCAGCCGATGTCGAGCACCCTCTGCCCCGGCTTGAGGTCCAGCTTGGCGGCGATATGCGCTTTCTTGTCCGATTGCGCCTGCTCCAGGCTGTTGGCCGGATCGGTGAAGTAAGCGCAGCTATATTGCATGTCGTCGTCGAGGAAGAGCCGGTAGAGATCGTTGCCGATGTCATAATGATGCGCGACATTCTTGCGCGATTTGGCGGCTTCGTTGCGGCGGAACAGGGCGCGCCATTTCTGCTTGCCCTTGTTCAGCGCTTTGCGCCCGGCGCCTTTCTCCTCCCAGCGATTGGCACCGACCACCAGCCGCATCAGATCGAGGATGTCGCCATCGTCGATCGTCACCCGGCCATCCATATAGGCCTCGCCCAGCCCCAGCCGCGGATTGCGCGCGATGGCGAAGGCGGTCTTTCGGTCGGCCACGCGGACGGTCAGCTCGGCCCCGTCGCCCGGCCCGAACGCATGCGTCTTGCCGCCCGGCAGGGCGACGTTCAGCCGCCCCTTTTTGACCAAGGTCCCGAGCAGATTGTCGATCAGCGCCATGTTCCTCTCCTTGGGCGAGATTGCCACGCCGATTCTCGGGCCGCAATCACCCGTTCAGCGCCCAGCGCAGGGCGCGTGACAGGCCGACCGTGCCAAGATTGAGCATCGGGCGGGTCAGCCGCGAGGGCTCGAGCTTGTGCATTGCGCGCGCCCTGGCGGGGAGCACGTCGATCGCCGCCTGCATCAGCATGGTCTGCACCGCTGCAGCAGCGGGGTGCCCGGCGGGGGCGCCGAGGATCAGGCGGCGGATATGCGCGGTTCGGCCATCGGCGACCAGCGCCGGACGGAAGGCCGCCAGCAGTGCCTCGGCCTCCGCCCGGCTGGTTGGCACCGGCTCGGCACCAAGCGCGATCGCCGTCCCGGCGACCTCGGCGAAATAGAGATCCTGGTCGGCGCGGGTCATGCGCGGCTCGGCGAAACGAATGTAGGCGTCGAGGAAGCACAGCGCCCCGGCGACATGGACGAACGCCAGGGTCGCCGGATCATTGGCCGAATAGGCCGTGCCGTCGGGAAGCGTGCCATCGACCCGGTCGTGGATCGCCTTGACGCGGCCGATAATCGCCGCGCCGTCGCGGCGGTCGGCATAGGTCGTGATCGCGATGAACCGCGCGGTGCGCCGCAGCCGGCCGAGCATGTCGGCCTCGAAATCGCTATGGTCCCACACCCCGGCAAGCGCCGCTGGATGGAGCATCTGCAGCAACAGCGCGGCGATCCCGCCGACCATCATCGTCGTGACATCGCCATGTACCCGCCACGCCACCGACCCAGGCGCGATCAGCGCGTCGGGCGAGCGCAATAGCCGCGGCTCGTCGGGCGAGGCGTGGAACACGGCGTGGACTTCGCGCGCCAGCCGGCGGCGAACTGCCGCGGCGGGGTTAGGAAGCAGGCTCGTCAACCGCAGTAACAGCCGCTTCGCGGTCGATCTGGGCGCGACTTTTCTTCTCGGCGGCGGTCTTGAGTTGGCCGCAGGCGGCGTCGATATCGCGGCCGCGCGGGGTGCGTACCGGGGCCGAGATTCCGGCGGCGAAGATGATGTTGGAAAAGCTTCGGATCCGCTCCGGGTCCGAGCATAGATATGCCGAGCCCTCCCACGGGTTGAACGGGATCAGATTGACCTTGGCGGGAAGGTCATACGCCTTGATCAGCCGGACCAGCTCGCGCGCATCGGCGTCGCTGTCATTCTTGTCCTTGAGCATGACATATTCGAACGTGATCCGCCGCGCATTGTTGGCGCCGGGATAATCGGCGCATGCCTGCAGAAGCTGTTCAATGCCGTACTTGCGGTTGATCGGGACGATCTCGTCGCGCACTTGCTTGGTTACCGCGTGGAGCGAGACCGCGAGATTGACCCCGATCTCCTCTCCCGCCCGCGCCATCATCGGCACCACGCCCGAAGTCGACAGCGTGATGCGGCGCTTGGAGAGGCCGAGCCCGTCGCCGTCCATCACGATCTTCAACGAATCGCGGACATTGTCGAAATTATACAGCGGCTCGCCCATGCCCATCATCACGATGTTGGTCAGCATGCGACCTTCCTGCGAATAGCCGCCGTCCGCTCCATGCTCGCCGAGCTTGGGCCATTCGCCGAGCGAATCGCGCGCCAGCATTACCTGGCCAACAATCTCCGCCGGCTCGAGGTTGCGCACCAATTTCATCGTGCCCGTATGGCAGAAAGTGCAGTTGAGCGTACAGCCGACCTGGCTCGACACGCACAGGGTGCCGCGGTCGGCATCGGGGATGAACACCATCTCATACTCATGGCCGTCATGCGTTCGCAGCAGCCACTTGCGCGTGCCATCGGTCGAGACTTGCGCCTCGACCACTTGCGGCCGGGTGATTGCGAACCGCTCCGCCAGCCACGGCGACTGCGCCTTGGCGATGTCGGTCATCGCGGTGAAGTCGCTTTCCCCGCGGTTATAGATCCAGTGGAAAATCTGCTTGGCGCGCAATTTGGCCTGGCGCGGTTCGAGCCCGGCTTCCTCCAGCGCGGCGCGAATTGCCTCGCGCGGCAGGCCCACCAATTCGACCTTGCCGTCGGAGCGCGGCTGCGCCTTGCGTGGCACAGTCACGGGGTCGGCCGATCCGGGGATCGGCATCAGGGCGGTATCGGCACTCATGGATTAGCCGCCATGTAGTCGGAATGCGGCGAAATACCTACTTCTTCCTGAGGCAGGCCGCCGCAGCGGCGTCGATTGCCGTCGGAGCGCCGCTCAAGACGTAGCGATCGACCATCCGCCGTCCGGCCAGATCGCGCGCCTCGACCCGCATCCCGGTCGAGGAGCGGATCGCGGCGATGATCGCGGCTTCCTGCGCTGGTCCCCGGCTCCACGCCCCGGCCCCGCGCGCGGGCAGCAGGAACGGCTGGTCGCCGATCGTCATCACCACCGACGATCCCGGGCGGCTTGGCCGGCGCAACGCGACGCTCAGCTCACCCCGGCGCGACCCGCCGCGATCGAAGGAGATGGCGATATGCGGCTGCGGCTCCCCCTTGCGCGGCACCAGCAGCGAGCGTGACATCGCCTCGCAGCTCGCCCCGCGATCGAACGCCGCCCAATCGCCGCTAACGGCGATCGGTTGGGCAATCAGGATCAGGGCGAGCAGCATCACCTCACCGTTCGGGCAAAGCGGCGCGAAATCAAGCGGAAGCGGGGATTAGCAGTCGGTGTTAGGCGAGGCGGTGGCGGCGGCGCATTCGGTCGGCTCGTCGATCGAATCGGTGATCGCGGTGCCCAGCGCCAGTGCGCCGAAGGTGATTGCGGCACCGGCAATTGCCAGCACAAGCGCATATTCGGCGGCCGCGGCCCCGCTGCGATCCTTGCCCAATCCTCGACGTTCGCTCATCGCTCGCATCCTCGGCAGAAGCCTGCGGCAACGCATCGCCGCATCCTCGATTATGTTGGATCGGCATGACTCGCATACCGCCGTTTGCCGCTGCCAAATCGTTAAGCAAAAGTCAAGCGATCTTATTAACGGAGATTAAACACTGCCCCGAATTGGGGCAGCCGTCATGCGCTGCAATCACGCTGGAATGCGGTGTCGGAAGGTGACGTTGACCCGCGTCGACAGCAGCAGATAGGGCAGCCACAAAGCGATACTCACGACCGCCTTCATCACATTGGCGCGAAGCAACCCGTCGAGCGCGGTCGATACCGCAACCGGCAACCCGGGATCGAGGCTGGCCACGCCGGCGATTAGCGACTGCACCGATAGATCGATGATCCACACCATCGCCAACAACCGCGGGAAGCTCGGCAGTCGGCGCAGGCCGGCCACGAAGGCGACGACATAGAGGCTCGACAGCAGGACGACATCGAGCGTCATCAGCAGGTTGAGCGTACGCAGCCAGTCGGGAACCGCGCCGGTCAGCGCCGGCATTGCGGCGAGATATTCTGCGGTTCGAAGCGGGACGTTGATCAGCATTCCGACCAGCAGCGGAACCATCAACCCGGTGGTGCCATAAAGCTTGTGGCCGCGCGCCTCGGCCGCACCGACGTCGCGCCATTGGCCGAACCGCGCCAGCCGAAGCGACGGTCGTCCCCAGCGATCGGCCCCGGCAAACCAGCGAAGCGCCAGCGCCATCGACATGATCGGCGCGCCGATCACCAGCATGTAGGGCAAGACAGTAGTAAGGTCGGGCCCCGCACCGCGCCACGGGCTGACCGCGATCCGCAGCGCACAGGCGATGCAGGCAAGTAGCAGCCAGCCGAGCATGATCCGCGACATCCCGCCTTCGATCGACGCCAGCATGGCGGTCGAGCGGGCGTGCAGATGCTGTCGCAATATCCTCATCGGGTTGAGACTCTTCGCGTCGGTGTTCATGGTTGCCGAGAATAGGCATGGTTGCCTTACTGACTGGTAAAAGTCGCGACCGGGCCCAATCGTTCCATTCGCTGCGGCAACGAAACGACTGCTCCGATTTGGATGTTCTTGTTGTTTGGGACCGGTTGTGACATGATCCTCTCGCTCGGTGTTATCAACTCATACTATTGGGGGTGGCATGCGGGCAATTCATCACAATCCTTGTCGTTGCGCTTCAGTCTAGCTCGGGCGGCGTAAGCGCATGTCCCCCGCGTTCATACTGAGCGACCTGGCGTCGGAGCTCGCGCTGTTCGCCGCGGCCGGCTTCCTGTTGTTCGCTCTCGACGATCTGGCTGTCGATCTGATCTATTTCGCGCGGCGCGGTTGGCGCGCGCTGACGATCTACAGTCGATATCCGCGCGCCTTTGCCGGATCACTGCCCGCGCCCGCCAATCCCGGCCGCATTGCGGTGTTCATTCCGGCGTGGGACGAATCGGCGGTGATCGCCGACATGTTGCGCGCCACGCTCAAACGCTGGGGCGACGGCGATTTTCGATTGTTCGTCGGCTATTATGCCAATGACCCGCTGACCGAAGCCGCGATCGGGCAGGTCGTCGACCCGCGAATCGAAGCGGTGCTGGTCGAAGACCATGGCCCGACCACCAAGGCCGACTGCCTCAATCAACTCTATGATGCCTTGGTCGCAATCGAATGCCGCGAAAGCTGGACCGCCAAGGCGGTGGTGCTGCACGATGCCGAGGATCTGGTCCACCCGCTCGAGATCAGGCTGTTCGACGTACTGACCGAAAAAGCGGCGCTGGTGCAATTGCCGGTAATCCCCCTGCTCGATCCCGAATCGCGCTGGATCGGCGGCCATTATTGCGACGAATTCGCCGAGAGCCACGGCAAGGAACTGGTAGTGCGCGAGGCGGTCGGTGCATCGATCCCGCTCGCCGGGGTGGGCTGCGCCATGGCCCGCGACGCCATCGCGCGGCTCGCCGCCGACAATGGCGGCCGACCATTTGCGGCGCAGTGCATGACCGAGGATTATGAGCTTGGCCTGCGCATCGGCGCATTTGCCGACAAGACGATGTTCGTCCGCATCCCGGCGGTCGCCGGCAGCCGCTCGGTGGTTTCGAGCCGCGGCCATTTCCCGGGGACGCTCGATGCCGCGGTGCGCCAGAAAGCGCGCTGGATCGGCGGGATTGCGCTGGCCGGGTGGGAGCGGCTTGGCTGGCGCGGCGGGATCGGCGAACGCTGGATGCGGATGCGCGACCGGCGCGGCCCGCTGGCCGCCTTGCTGCTCGTTGCGGGCTATGCCGCGATCCTGTTGTGGGCCCAATTGTGGATCGCGACGAAGCTTGGCGCGCCGGTGATGCTTGCCGCGTCGCCGGTGCTGATCGTGCTGCTCAAGGTCAATGCGGTGCTGCTTGCATGGCGCGTCCTGGTCCGCGCCGGATTCGTCACCGCGACCTACGGCATCGGCCAGGGATTGCTGTCGATCCCGCGCTTGGCGGTCGGCAATCTGATTTCGATCCTCGCGGTCAAGCGCGCCATCGGCATCCATGCTTCGGGCGGGCCGAAGCAGTGGGAGAAGACCCGCCACATCTTCCCGGCGGGGGAGCAAGTATGAGCGCGTCGATCCGCTTCCTTGGGTTTGCGGTGCTCGCCTGGGTAGGGGTGCGCGCGGCCAGCCTGGCTTTCTATCCGCCGACCAGTGCGGTCGCCGCCAACGCATCCCGCGCCGCGGCCATTCCGCCGGTCGCGCAGACCCGGTTCGACCCGCCGCCGCCGCCCGACCCAATGGCACAGCAGGCCTTTTACCCGGGCCAACCGGGCTATTGGCCGCCGGGTTACGCGCCACCGGGTTATGGACCACCGGGCTATGGACCACCGGACTATGGATCGATGTATCCGGCCGCTTATTCACCGCCCTACGGCTATCCACGCGGCGACCGGACGATCGTCATTCCGGCAAGCTGGCCGGCCCATGCCGCCCCCCGAAGCGAGCCGGGCGGATGGGCGGGGATCATGCCGACCCCGCGGCCGCTTTATGCGGAACAGCTTTCGCCCGGGCCATGGCCCGAAATTGATGCTCCACCGGCGTCGGCCGCCCGGTCGAACCGAGGAGCAACGCCGGCGTTTCCGTCGACCCCCGTCCGCCCACCGCGCTTCGATCGGTTGCAACTCACCGCTTGGGCGCTGCTTCGCGGCACCGGTCGCGGGACTATCCCGACCACGTCGCTGGCCAGCGGCGGGACACTTGGCGGGAGCCAGGCCGGGGCGCGGCTGACCTGGCGCTTCAACCAGGCGTGGGCGGCGTCGATCCGGAGCAGTTCGTCGGGTGGCGGAGTGCGCGGGGCCGAGGTTGCCGGCGGGATCCGCTGGCAGCCGTTCCAATCGATCCCGATCGCCTTCACTGCCGAGCGCCGCGAAGGGCTTGGCCGGTTTGGCGGGCGCTCGGCCTTCGCCTTGTTTGCCGAGGGCGGGATCTATCACCGCGCCTTGTTCAACAAAGTCTATCTCGACGGCTATATCCAGGGCGGCGTGGTCGGGTTCAACAATCGCGACCTGTTCGTCGATGGAGGGGCGACTCTGACGCGGCCGATCTGGCGCAATATTTCGGGCGGGTTCGGGGTATGGGGCGCGGCCCAGCCGGGGCTGTACCGGCTCGACGCGGGCCCCCGGATCAGCATGCAGGTGCGGCGCGGGATCAAGGTGCATGCCGATTATCGCCAGCGGCTGATCGGCAATGCCGCGCCGCCGTCCGGACCTGCCATCACGCTCGCCGCGGACTTCTGACGCCAACGGCTGGAATGCGCCCCAACTAAGGGCTAGCGTGTCCTTGGTTCATGGACATTTACCTCCCCATCGCCGGCATGTCGGTCAATGCCCTGCTGATCATCGCGCTCGGCGCGCTGGTCGGTTTGCTGTCGGGCATGTTCGGGGTCGGCGGCGGCTTCCTGACCACGCCATTGCTGATCTTTTACGGCATTCCGCCAACCGTCGCCGTGGCCTCGGCCACCACCCAGATCACCGGCGCGAGCGTGTCTGGAGCCTACGCCCACTGGAAGCGCGGCGGGGTCGATTTCCGGATGGGCGGGGTGATGATCGCGGGCGGCCTGCTTGGCACGCTGGCCGGAGCCGGGATCTTCCGCTTGCTCGAAAATAGCGGCCAGATCGACCTGTTGATCGGCTTTCTCTACGTCGTCCTGCTGGGCTCGATCGGGGCGCTGATGCTCAAGGATGCGGTGATTGCGCTGGGCTGGGTGGCGGCGCCGTTCAAGGCCGCCCCCCCGAAGCGCCACAACCGCTGGGTGGCGAGCTTTCCGCTGCGCTGGCGATTCTATGCCTCGGGTCTGTACATCTCCCCGCTCGCGCCAATGGCGCTGGGGTTCATCGCCGGGATTCTCACCGTATTGCTCGGGGTCGGCGGCGGCTTCATCCTCGTCCCCGCGATGATCTACATCCTCGGCATGGCGGCGCGGGTCGTGATCGGGACCAGCCTGGTGATGATCGTCGCGGTCAGCGCGGTCGCCACCTTCATCCTCGCGCTGACCACCCAGTCGGTCGACATCGTGCTGGCTGGCCTGCTGTTGCTCGGCGGCGTGGTCGGGGCGCAATATGGCGCCCGCCTCGCGACCCGCCTGAAGCCCGATTTGCTGCGGCTCGCACTGGCCGTGATCATCCTGCTGGTCGCGCTTCGAATGGCGCTCGGCCTCGCCTGGCAGCCCGATGAAATCTACACGGTGACCGGGCTGTGAAATTGCTCTCGATTCTGCTCGCGCTTGCCGCCCCGTTGTTGATCGGCGCGTCGAAGCCGGTGCTGGTGCCCGACGTCTCGGCGCGCTCGATCGAGATCCGCTACAGCTTCAGCGGCGCGCAATTATTGCTGTTCGGCGCGATCCTCTATCCCGGCGGCCGGGTGCCCGCCAAACCGCTCGATATCGCGGTGGTGGTCAAGGGGCCGGTCGAGCCGATTTTGGTGCGCGAGAAGCAGCAGATTGCGGGCATCTGGATGAATGCCGATTCGCACCGCTTCCGCTCGGCCCCGTCGTTCTACGCCATCGCCTCCTCGCGACCGATGCGCGACCTGGTCGATGAGCGCACCGCGGCGATCTACGAGCTTGGGCTGGGCGATCTCCAGCTGTCGCCCGGCGGCGGCGCGCTTCCGGAAAAAGAGCGTCGGTTCGAGGCCGGTCTGCTCGAACTGCGAAAGCGCCAGCGGCTCTATGCCGAGGATCCCACGGGAGTCGAGATCAGCGAGCGCGTGCTCTACCGCGCGCGGATCAATATCCCCAGCCAGGTTCCGGTCGGCACCTATACCGCCGAGACCTTCCTGATCGACAATGGCCGGGTGGTCGCCGCCGCGACCAAGGAAATCGAAATCGGCAAATCGGGGTTCGAGCGGTTTATCGCGGTTGCGGCGCGGCGTTACGCCTTGTTGTACGGGCTCGCCGCAGTGCTGCTATCGGTCGGCCTGGGCTGGTTCGCCGCCTGGCTGTTCGCCCGCCGCGCCTGACCAGTCGTCGCGGATCGCGTCAGCAAAATCTTAACTGCCTTCGCTTAACGTCCTGGCTTCTGGAACAGAGCAAGGTGCGACCCGAATGAACGACGAACCGAACCTGCAGCAATTCGTCGACAAATTGTCGAGCTACAGCGACGAGGGCCTCCAGACCGGTGGCGCGGTGCCGACCGCGGGCGAAAAACTGCCGGCCATCGGCATCGTCCGGGAAATCGCCGGGTCGGGATCGTGCGTCAGCATGGACGCAGCGATGCTCCACAAGCTTGCCACCAGTCCCGATTTGTCGGTCTCGATGGCCGGCCAGGTCGGCAGCCAGATCAAGATGCAGGTCGCCAACGCCTGGCTGATCGCCAACGTCCGCACGATGCGCGCCGGCGAGCCGGGCGAAGTCGTCGCCAATGTCGATTTCCTCGGCGAAGGCCAATTGGCATCGAGTGGACGGATGGTCAATTTCCGCCGCGGCGTGACCCGCTACCCGATCCCCGGGAGCCCTATCTACCCGGTCAACACCGACGACATGCGCTCGATCTTCGCCGCCGACGACAGTCCGCATATCGAGATTGGGACGGTCTACCCGACCGACGACATACGCGGCACCTTGTACGTCGATCCGATGCTGTCGAAGCATTTCGCGGTGCTGGGCTCGACCGGTACCGGTAAATCGACCGCGGTCGCCCTGATCCTCCACCGAATCTCGCAATTGTCGCCCGAGGGCCACATCGTGATGATCGATCCGCACGGCGAATATTCGGCGGCGTTCAA